>CAZBOK010000081.1:1946-14217 GCA_964493525.1 uncultured Phycisphaeraceae bacterium
ATCGGCATCGCGCCTCGCGAACTCGCCGCTTCGATTCCGGCCGCGCTTCGCCGCGGCCGGTCACCCCCGCGGCCGGCAGGCCGCGGCAGCGCGAAGCGCTGCATCAACGAGGACGAGTCCGAGGTTCCGCGCGAAGTCGCGGAGCCTCGGATGCTGTGAGCGATCGGCATCGCGCCTCGCGAACTCGCCGCTTCGATTCCGGCCGCGCTTCGCCGCGCCGCGGATCGCGGCACGCGTCGCAGCGAATCGAGGCGACGGGACGAGTCCCGATCGCGCCGCGCCGCGCGTCGTCTCGACGGTGTCGTTTGCGCGCTCACGACTTCCGGATGGTGCTCCGTCCGACCGCGCGTGCGGCATGGCGCTCGCACTTCCCGCGTCCATGCGAAACCTCACGCTGATCCCCGTGTTCCGCGTCGTCTTCGCGTTCGCCACGCTCGTCGCCCCGTTGCACGCCGCCGACTTCAACGGCGACGGCCGCGACGACCTGGCGATCGGCGTGCCCTACCAGGCGAACCTCGCGGGCGACGGCTGCGGCGCGGTGCACGTGCTGTTCGGATCCGCCGGCGGACTCGCGGGCGCGAGCGAGCAATACCTCACCGCGTTCAGTTTCGTCGCGCTCGGGCTCGGACCGGAGGAGCACGGGAACTTCGGCTACGCGGTCGCGGCGGGCGACTTCGACGGCGACGGTTTCGACGATCTCGCGATCGGGATTCCGGGGCATCGATCGAACGGAGTCGCGGACGCGGGCGCGGTCGTGATCGCGTACGGGTCTGCCGCCGGCCTCGACCTCGCGCGCCGCCAACTCCTCCATCAGGATCAACTCGGCGTGAAGGACCGCTGCGAGGACAGCGAGTTCTTCGGCGTCGCACTCGCGGCCGGCGACTTCGACGGCGACGGCGCCGACGAACTTGCGGTCGGCGTGTTCGAGACGGTGAAGGGCAGGCGCGCCGCCGGCGCGGTGCACGTGTTCGTCGGCGAAGCCGGCGTCGGGTTGACCGCGGAGCACGACAAGCTGTGGCATCTCGCTCGTCCGCGCGTGCCGGGCCGGCCGCAGGAGGAGGCGGAATTCGGTCGCGTGCTGTTCGCCGGCGACCTGAACGCCGACGGGCGCGACGAGCTCGTGTGCGGCACGCCGGACGAGCACGTGGGATCGGAGGAGTCGGACGGCGCGGTGACGATCCTGTTCGGGACGAGCCGCGGACTCCGCGCGCGCCACGCGATCCGACTCACTCCGGCCGACCTCGGCAGCGCGGACGACGCGGCCGGCGATTTCGGCGCCGCGCTCGCGATCGGCGACTTCGACTCCGACGGCGTCGGCGACCTCGCGATCAGCGAGCCGAACAGCGCGCCCGCCCCCGGCTCCACCGGCACCGTGCACGTCGTCTACGGCCCGCTGGTGCACGGCACGCAGCCCGAGCGCGACGCATTCACGTTCGCATCCGCCGGCCTCGTCGACGACGGCGGATCGGGGGGGCGCTTCGGCGCCGCGCTCGCGGCCGGCGACTTCGACGGCGACGACCGCGCCGACCTCGCGATCGGGACGCCCACGCGGACGCTCGGCGGCGCCATCCGCGGCGGAGTCGTGAACGTGCTGTTCGGCGCGGCGGGCGGACTCGGGACGACCGGGGACGAAGCGTGGTCGCAGGACTCGACCGGCGTCGCCAGCTCCGTGGAGGAAGACGATCGCTTCGGCGCCGCGCTCGCGGCCGGCGACTTCGACGGCGACGGGCGGCACGACGTCGCGATCGGCGTCCCGGGCGAGACGATCGTCGCGGCCGATCTCGCCGGGGCCGTGAACGTGCTGCGCGGCGCCGGCGGCGGACTCACGAGCGCCGGAGCGTCGATGTGGTACGAGGACCTCCCCGACCTCGCGAGCACGTCGGAGAGCGGCGACTTCTTCGGCAACGCGCTGGCGAAGTGACCGCCGCTCACGCGCGGAAGACCTGGGCCAGGCCTTTCCCGAGCAGTCGTGCGGCGACGATCAGCGCGTAGCCGAGCACGAGCATCCCGATCACTCCCATCGCGCTCGCGATCTGCGGACCGCGCGAGAGATCGCCGAGCAACTGGTAGATCGCCTTCGCGATCGGGTAGTGGTCCTTCGTCTGCGCGAGGATCAGGCTCTCCGACACCTCGAGCATCGCGAACGAGAAGGCGAGGATCGCGCCCGCGAGGAGGTTGCCCGCGATCAGCGGCAGCGTCACGCGACGGAAGGTCGTGCGCGCGCGCGCGCCGAGATTCTGCGCCGCCTCCTCGAACGCGATCGGCACCTGGCGGAAGCCCGCGTCGGTGGCGCGCACGACGTACGGCAGGCGCCGCACCGCGTAGCCGAGCACGATGAGGATCGTCGGATCGCGCATCGGGTCGAGCACGCTGCCGCGCAGCGGACCCGACGAGAACGTCGTCGCGAGCCCGAACGCGAGCACGACGCCGGGCAACGCGAGGGGCGCCATCGCGAACGCGTCGAGGAAGCGCGCGAGCCGCCCGCCGCGCCGCACCGCCGCGCTCGCGATCGTCACGCCGAGCACGACGTCGAGCAGGGTCGACATGCCGGCGTAGAGCAGCGAGTTCTTCACTCCGAGCCATGCGATCTCGTCGCTCGCGACCTGCGCGAAGTGATCGAGCGTGAAGCGCTCCGGGAGCGGCGTGAAGAACCAGCGGTCGGAGATCGCGACCAGGACGATCGAGAGATGGGGGAGCAGCGTGAGGAGGACGAGCACGACGAGCGCGCCGATCACGAACGGCGTCCCGGTGCGCGACAGCGGCCGGAGCAGCCCGCGGGTCGCGCCCTTCGACGCGTCGGCGTTGATGCGCGACCCGACGATGCGTCGCGACGCGAGGAACAAGACGAGCGCGATCGCGAGCACGATGACGACAAGCGCCTGCGTCGTCGCGTCGCGGCGTCCCTCCGTCGCGCGCTCGAGGATCTGGATCGGGACGAGATCGCGCGCCTCGAACACGATCGGCGACCCGAGGTCGGTGAGCGCGAAGATGAACACGATGATCGCCCCGGCGAACCAGCCGGGCAGCGCGAGCGGCAGCGTGATGCGGAAGAACCGCCGCGCCGGCGACGCGCCGACCGCGACGGCCGCTTCATCGAGCGACGGATCGATCGCGGCCAGCGATGCGGCGAGGTTCAGGAACAGCACCGGAAAGAGGTGCAGCACCTCCATCACGATCACGCCCGCGAGCGGCCAGCGGCCGAGGAAGTCGATCGGCCGCTCGATCCATCCGAGGTCGAGGAGCAGCAGGTTGACCGAGCCGAACCGCGCGAACAGTTGGCGCATCCCGATCGCCGCGACGAACGGCGGCAGCACGAGCGCGGCGAGCAGCGCGCCCTGGAACAGACCCTTGCACGGGAAGCGGCGGTGCACGAACAGGGTCGCGAGCGGGAACGCGAGCAGCGTCGTGATCACCGTGACCATGCTCGCGACGAACAGCGAGTTGGTGAGCGAGCGCGTGAACGTCGGGTCGGAGAACGCGAGCCGGAACCCGTCGAGCGACGGCTTCCCGTCCGGCGCAAACGCGCCGATCAGGACGTCGGCGATCGGCCACACCAGGAACACCGCGAAGAACGCGGCGACGGCGAGCTCGGGGAACGGGATGCGACGCATGTCGTTCGCGCGTCGCCGCGCGGCTCAGGCGAGCTTCTTCTTCAACTCGGCATAGGTCGAGCCCGGCGCGGGCGTCTTCGTGACCGCGAGCCCCGAGCCTTGCCAGCCTTTCTGCACCGACGGGTCGGCCGCGTCGCCGCGGCCGCCGAACCCGCCGTCGATGTTGTGCAGCTTCGAGAAGCCGGCGTTCGCGAGGATCTCGCACGCGCGCGCGGAACGCCCGCCCATCTTGCAGCCGACGACCAGCGGCGTGTCCTTCGTGAAGTTCGCGAGCACGACGCGGAGGAAGTCCTCGTTGCCCTGCATTCCGCCGCCGACGAAGTGCGCGATCGGGACGTTGACCGCTCCGGTCGCGTGACCTTGCGCGAATTCCGGCTCGCTCCGCACGTCGAGGTAGACGTGCTTCGGCGCCCCTTTCATCAGCTTGTCGGCATCCTGCGGCGTGATCGTTTTGAACGGCATGCGGACCTCCCGTGTGGACGCGCGCTCATTCCGCGAACGCGAGCGCGTCGTCGATCTGGATGCGGACGTTCGAGCCCGTCGCGAACGCGCGGGCGCCGGATAACTGCAGCGAGCGGAGCACGGCGCCGCCGGACAACTCGACGTCGTGCTGCACGACCTCCCCGAGAAACGTGTGGCGGACGACGCGCCCCGCGAGACCCGCGCCGCTCTCCGCGATGCGCGCGCGCTCCGGACGCACCATCACGAGCGCGCGGGCGCCGGCCGCCGCTTGCGCAACGCCGCCGCAAGGACGCGCGACGACGCGACCGAACGGGCCGTCGACGACCACGCGCTCGGCGTCGCGCCCGACGATCGCGCCGCCCGCGAGGCGGTTCACGTCGCCCACGAAGCCGGCGACGAAAGGAGTCGCGGGCCGGTCGTAGAGATCGGTCGGCGCGCCGATCTGCTCGATCTTGCCCTGGTTCAACACGGCGATGCGGTCGGCGAGCGCGAGCGCCTCGGCGCGGTCGTGCGTGACGTACACGGCGGTGCGGCGCGTCTTGCGCTGGATGTCGTGGATCTCCGCGCGCAGCTCGACGCGCAGTTGCGCGTCGAGGTTCGACAACGGCTCGTCGAGCAGGAGCACCGCGGGCTCGACGACCAGCGCACGCGCGAGCGCGACGCGCTGCTGCTGCCCGCCCGACAGCCGGCCGGGCGAGCGATCCTCGAAGCCCGTCATGCGCACGAGCGCGAGCGCCGCGGCCACGCGCCGCGCCTTCTCGTCGCTCGCGACCTTGCGGACGTCGAGCCCGAAGCGCACGTTCTCGGCGACGGTCATGTGCGGCCACAGCGCGTAGTTCTGGAAGACCATCCCGCAGTCGCGCTTCGCCGGCGGCACGTGCGTCATGTCGCGATCGTCGAAGCGGATCGTGCCCTCCGCGGGCGCGACGAACCCGGCGATCGTGCGGAGCAGCGTCGTCTTCCCGCAACCGGACGGGCCGAGCAGGAAGAACAGCTCGCCGTCGGCGATCGCGACGTCGACGCCGGAGAGCACCGGCGTTGAGTCGTAGCGGACCGAGAGGCGTTCGATCGTGACGGCGGTCACTTCCTGGCTCCGGCCGCGAGCGCGGCGGCGCGAGCGTAGTGATCGCGGGCTTCCTCCGTCCATCGGATGCGCTGTTCTTCACGGAACTTGACGTCCGTCGCGAAGCGGCCGCGCGCGAGCGCGGACAGCTCGTCCTCGCCGCACGGCAGCCACGCGATCTCGCGCTCCGCGGCCGCGCGTCGCTCGCCGTCGAGCGTGCGCGCGGCGCGCGTCGCCGCGGCGAGCTCCGTCGAGGTGTCGACGAGCAGCGCGCCGAGCAGGTCGTTCAGGATCTCGGCTCGCTCGGCCGCTTTCGGCGCGTCGTAACGGAACGTCGGCGGCATCTCGAACGGACGCATCGCGACGTGCGTGCGGCCCGCGACTTCGGCGTAGACGTCGGGGCGCACGGCGGCGCGATTGAGCGCGTAGCGTTTCGGCCCGCCGGGTTCGCCGCGCTCGAGCATCCACAGGCGCGCCGCGTCCTTGGTGAGCAGGAACTCGACGAAGCGGCGCGCGACGTCGCGATGCGGCGCGCCGCGGAGCATCGCGAACCCGTCGGCGTTCACCAACGTCTTGCCCGCGGGCAGGACGAACGTGACCGCGTCGCCGACTTCGTCGATCATCGCGAGAGCGAACGAATCGATGGTCGGCGCGACGGCGGCCTGGCCGACGCCGACCTGCTTCGGGATCTCCTGCGAGTAGCGGGAGTAGCCGCGCGTGTTCGCGCCCATCGCGCGCGCGATGCGCATGCCGTCGACGAAGCCGTGCGCCTGCAGCAGGATCTCGTACAGCGTGTGGTGCGACGACGAGCGGCGCGGATCGGCGCCCGCGACGAAGCCGTCGAAGCGCGCGTCTCCGAGGTCGGCCCACGTCGCGACGTGCACGTCGCGCAGCTCGGGCACGAGTCGCATCACCTCGCGGTTGGTCATGATCCCGAACGACGTGAGGCACGCGCCGAACCAGAAGCCGTCCGGATCGCGCAGCGGCGAGCCGGACAGGTGCTCGGGGATCGCGTCGACGAGTTCGTTCGCCGGCTCGGCGCGCGCGAGCAGCCCGAGCGCCTTCAGCTCCTCGTACGGGTCGCTGCCGCCGCCGAAGAAGAGGTCGACGCCGATGCCTGCCGGATGCTGGCGGAACTGCTCCTTGATCCAGTGGATCGTCTTGGTGCCGCCGCCCTGGTCGATGAACGTGACGTCGACGCCGATCCCGTCCTTCTCATACAGCCACTTCTTGAACGCCTCCTCGAACTCGAAGCGGATGCCTTCCCACTGCGGCGTCGCGATGACGAGTTGGTCGGTGCGTGCGGGCGCGGTCGGGTACGCGAAGCGCTCTTCACCGCGCGACAGCGCGAAGAGCAGCGCGGGCAGCGCGAGCAGGGGAGCGACGAGGCCCAGCGCCGGGAGGAGACGCACGCGCGGATCGTAGACGAACGCCGCGCGCGCGATCAGCCGGCGAGGACGGGAGGCGTCTCCGCTTCGACGACGAGCGTGGCGTTCCTGCCCTCCTGCTTCACGCGGTACAGCGCGAAGTCGGCGAGCTGCAGCAGGCGCTCGCGCGAGGCGGCGCTCCCGCCGCGCACCACGGCGCCGATGCTGCACGAGAGGAGCAGTCCGTTCTTGTTCTCGTAGCCGGCCTTCTCGACCGCGGCGCGCGCGCGCTCGATCGCGACGCGCGCGTGCTCGAGGTTCGCGTCGGGCAGCACCGCGAGGAACTCGTCCCCGCCGTAACGGCCGAGCTCGTCGGTCGCGCGCAGTGAGCGACGGACCTCGTCGGCGATCGTGCGCACGTACTCGTCGCCCATCAGGTGCCCGAAGTTGTCGTTCACCTTCTTCAGGTGATCGCAGTCGATCAGCGCGATCGCGAGCGACCGGTTGTCAGCGCTGCAGCGCTCGAGCCAGCGATCGAGCTGGTCGAGGATGCCGCGGCGGTTCCACAGCCCGGTGAGCTCGTCGGTCTTCGCCTGATCGGAGAGCAGCGACAGCTCGGCCGCGTGCAGCGCGAGCTCGGCGTGCGCCGTGACCGCGGCGAGCCACGACGGCGACACCGCGCGATCCTTCTCCATCTCGACGCCCAGCAGTCCGCGCACCTGCTTGCCGACGACGATCGGAACGAACCACGTCGAGCCGGTCGGGCTGCCCGAGAGGAACTCGAGTCCGTTCGGCGCGCCGGTGCAGAGGATCGGCCGCCCGCTCGACAGTGCGGTCTGCGCCTGGCGCGGCAAGTGGTCGACGTGGAGCACGAACGCGTGCAGCGGCAGCGGCACGTTGCCGCGGCAGCAGAGGATCCCGCCCTTCAGCACGCTGTCGTCCTCGACGCGCAGGAACCACGCGCGCGTCAACTCGAGCTCTTCCACGAGGCCGCCGGTCAACGCGACGACCACCGATTCGAAATCGCGCGCCGCCGCGATGCGGCTGAACAGCACGGCGAGCGGACCGAGGTCGCGCGTCGACACGCCGTCGAGGATGTCGCCGGTCACGACCGGCGAGTGGTTCGACGGGCCGCGCGCTTCCGGCCACGGTCCGCGTTGGCCGCGGAGCAATTCCGACAGCGGCGCGAGGTGATCCTCGATCGCCCGCACCAGTCGCGTGCGCTCGCGCTGCAGCTCGTGCGCGGCGCTGCGCACGACGTCGTCGCACGCGGGCGCGCCGCAGGTGGAAGGCGCGGCGTAACCGAGCTCGGTGGCGGCGCAATCGGCCGCCGCGAGCACGCGCGATTCGAGGAGCAGCTTCGAGCGCCCGGCGCCGAAGCCCTGGTACTCGACGAGCGCACGTCCGAGCGCGTCCGGCGCGCCGGCGGCCTTCAACAGCTCGCACGCGATCGCGGCGCCGTTCGTCGTCCCGTCCGCTCCGTGTCGTGCGATCTGCGCGGGCAGCAGCACCGCGTCGCCGAGGTGATGCAGCAGTCCGAGCAGGAACGCGTGCAACGGGTCGACGACGCCGGTTTCGCGGCCGAGCGGCTCGGATGCGACCGCGGTCGCGATCGAGTGACGCAGGAGCGCCGGCGCTGCCGGGTCATCGGTCAGGATCGCGGAGAGCCAGTGCGTCACCGCGGAGACGAGCAGCAACCGCGTGCTCTGCGCCTCGCGCAGGAGCGTGACCGCGTCGGCGGGATTGCCGATGCGCCGGCCGGGGAGCGCGGCGCGCGCGAACCGTACGAAGACGTTCGAGACCTCCGTGTCGCTCGCGAGGGCCAGCAGCACCGTCTTCACGGTGCGCACTCCGTCGGCCGCGGCGAACCAGCGCATCAGCGCGGGCGGAGCCGGCGGCACGCCGGAGAGCAGATTGGACGTCGCCGTGGGAGCGGTCATTCGCCGGGTTGCCGCAGTTCGCGTCTCCGAGCCATCGCTCGAGCGTGGTCTCGAGCTCGCAGCCCGTGACCGCCGCAGATCTCTTCGGACTCGGCCCCGCTTGGACTTGAGTCGAACCCGGGACCCGCGAACCGCGCGCGCGCCGGGGCGCGCTGGCCCTTTTCCACGGCGCGACTACGATGCCGCGATGACCAACGGCACCAGCGGTTTCGTCGGATACGCGGCGTCCGGAGTCGACACCGACAAAGGCGTGATCTTCCTCAAGCGGCTGCTCGAGTGGGTGAAGAAGACTCAGGACTTCCGCACCGGCACCGGCCGTCCGCTCCTCGACATCGGGTACTACGCGACGGTCCTCGACATCGGCCGCGGCGTCGGCCTCGCGCTGACGACGGACGGCGTCGGCACCAAGATCCTCGTGGCGGAGATGGCCCGGAAGTACGACACCATCGGCATCGACTGCGTCGCGATGAACGTGAACGACCTCCTCTGCGTGAACGCGGAGCCGGTCGCGATGCTCGACTACCTCGCGATCCAGGAGCCCGACCCCGAGGTCGGCGCGGCGATCGGGAAGGGTCTGTACGAGGGCGCGAAGGAGGCCGAGATCAGCATCCCCGGCGGCGAGCTGGCGATGTTGAAGGAGATGATCGCGGGCGCTCGCCCGAACGAGGGGATCGACCTCGCGGGCGCCGCCTTCGGCCTGGTCGACGTCGGCGACGTGAACTGCGGGCAGAACCTGCGCGAAGGCGACGTCGTGCTCGCGGTCCGGTCGACCGGCCTCCACAGCAACGGGTTCACCCTCGCGCGGCGCGTGCTGCTGCAGGACTCGAAGCTCTCGCTCGACACCGTGCTGCCGTCGCTGAAGAAGACGCTCGCCGAGGAGCTGCTCACCCCGACGCGGATCTACGTCCAGGAGTGGAAGGCCCTGCATCGCGCGAAGGTCACGCTGCGCGCGATCCTCAACATCACCGGCGACGGTCTGTTCAACATGGCGCGCGTCCACGCGCCGGTCGGCTTCGTGATCGACCACCTCCCCGAGCCGCAGCCGATCTTCCAGGAGATCGCCGAGCGCGGCAACGTCCCCCCCGAGGAGATGTACACCGTCTTCAACATGGGGATCGGGTTCTGCTTCGTCGTTCCGGAGGACGAGGTCGACGACGCCCTGCGCGTCCTGCGCCGCCTGCCGCAACGCGTCGACGTGATCGGCCGCGTCGTCGCCGATCCCGAGAAGAAGATCACCGTCCCGGCGCACCGCATGGTGGGCAAAGACGGGCACTTCTACCGCGTCTGACGCGGACAGGGCCTTCAAGCGACCCCGCGAATCCACTACGGTGGTCGCTCACGGTTTCGAAGCGGAGGTCCGTCCGATGGTGAAGATGAAGGCGAAGCTGGCCGACACGCGGCAGAAGTACTTCGATCGCTCGAAGACGAACCCGCTGGTCGCCGCCTACCGCGTCTGGTTCAACGGCCAGAAGCCGATCCCCGAGTTCCCGCGCCGCGCGCAGATCCAGACGCGCACCGCCTGCAACGCGCGCTGCACGTTCTGCCCGAACACTTCGGTCGGCGACGATCTCTCGCAGGGCACGATGGAGTGGCCGCTCTTCAAGAAGATCGTCGACGAGCTGGTCGACAACGACGTCGACGAGATCCACCCGTTCTTGATGAACGAGTCGCTGTGGGACAAGGAGATCACGCAGAAGGTCCGCTACATCGCGGATCGGCGTGAGAAGCGCGGCAAGAAGACGCCGCTGATCAAGATCAACACGAACGCGTCGTTCCTGACCAAGGACCTCGGTCAGCGCCTGATCGAGTCGGGCCTCGACAAGCTGAACATCTCGTTCCACGGCGTGCGCCCCGACGTGTACGAGTTCAACATGGGCAACCTGAAGCACGGCCCGCTCTTGCGCAACGTGCTTCGCTTCAAGGAAATGCTCGACGCCGCACCGAAGCCGAAGCCCGGCCTCCGCATCACGATGGTGAAGACCGCCGACATCGTCGATCAGATGCAGGAGATCAAGGCGTTCTGGCGGCAGCACGACATCGGCTGCAACTTCCGCCCGCTCGGCAACCGCAACAACAAAGACGTCGAGATGAAGGGGATCAACTGGGAGGAGTGGCGGCCCTACACGTGGTGCCGTCGCCCCTTCACGCAGATCTACATCCTCTACAACGGCGACTGCGTGCTCTGCTGCTGCGACTGGAACCGCACCACGACGCTCGGCAACTTGCGCCACAAGTCGATCCGCGAAGTGTGGAACGGCCCGGCGTATCAGCGCGTGCGCGACCTCTTCCTCTTCCAGGAGAGGAAGGACCTCCTCTGCGGGACGTGTCTCTACACGCGCTGAGCGCGCGCGCTGCTGGCCTCAACCGCCCGCGGGCTCTCCCGCGAACACGGTGAATGCTTCGAATCGGGTCTTCACCCCGAGCGAGCGAAACGTCGCCTTCGCGTCGAGCTTCCCGTCGATCGCGACGCCGGGGATCACGGCGACCTTGTAGAAGCGCGCCTTCTTCGCGACGACGTGAGTCGCTCCGCTCATCACGAGCGAATTCGCGAACGAGTTGCGGATGTCGGCCGAGATGCCGTTCGACTTCTGCTTCCAGCGTCCCGCGAAACCGTTCGAGTGGAACGAGTGGTCGCCGGCGAACACGAGCTCGTCGGTCAGCTCGACCGCCTGCGACTCCGACTGCACGGCGGTTTCCTGCCGGATGACCTGGAAGCCTTCGATGTTCCAGGATCCGACCGCGGGGTGCGCGCCGTCGGCGAGCCAAGCGGTGGCGACGACGGCGAAGGCCGGAACGATCGTGCGGAGACGGCGAGCGATCGACATCGGGAGACTCCTCTCTCTGAAGGAAACGATCCGAGAAAGGGGCGCCGCGTCTCGCGAAACCCGCGCGTCCGCGCGACACGGAGTAGAATTCCGCGCCTTCAGGGTCTCGCTCGCCGCGGGAGGATCTGCATGCGTCGCCTCGTGCTCGTCGTCGCGTCTGTGCTCGCGCTCGTCCCGCAGTCTCGCGCCACTTGGTCGATCGTGCTCACGAACAGCGCGACCGGAGAGGTCGCCGTCGGCAGCGCCACCTGCATCAACGGCGACCTCGAGAACTACGTGCCGGTGATCCGCGTCGGCCACGGCGCGGCCGGCGTGCAGGCGACGATCGACAACCAGTACCGCGGCCGCACGATCATCTGGAACGAGCTGCCGAACGGGACCGACCCGCTCGTGATCCAACAGCTCTTCGCGGCGGCGGACCCCGGCTACCAATCACGTCAGTTCGGGATCGCCGACCTCCAGGGCCGCGCCGTCACGTTCTCGGGCGCGAACGATGGCCCGTACGCCGGCGGCGTGACGGGGCACGCGGGGCCGATCACCTACGCGATCCAGGGCAACGTGCTGACCGGCGCGCCGGTCGTGCTCGCGGCCGAGCAGGCGATCATCAACACGCCGGGCGATCTCGGGCAGAAACTCATGGCGGCGATGGAAGCCGCGCGCTCGATGGGCGGCGACGGCCGCTGCTCCTGCAACTTCATCCACCCGACGCAGTGCGGCTCGCCGCCGCCGAGCTTCATCCGCGCGGCGTGGATCGGCTGCATGGTGATCGCACGCATCGGCGACACCGACGGCACGTGCGTGGCGCCGAACGGCTGCTCGACGGGGCAGTACTACATGGACCTCGACGTCGCGCACGTCGTCAGCTCGACCGACCCCGATCCGGTGATCCAACTCCAAGGGCTCTACGCGACCTGGCGCGCGTCGCTCGCGGGGCGGCCGGACCACGTGAAGTCGAAGAACGTCCTGAACCGCGCGATCCTGCACGCGGACGGCGTGGACGGCA
>CAZBOK010000082.1:0-14067 GCA_964493525.1 uncultured Phycisphaeraceae bacterium
CAGAGCGAGCGACCCCTCGCACCCGCCGGCGCGTCGCAAGCACCCCCACCCCCCGTCGTCTCCTCGCCGTCCCTCAGCGTTCCGCGCGCCGCCGCTCCTCCAAATGCAACGCATGCGACATCCGATGCACCACCGGCGCCATCAGAATCCCCGCCGCCGCCAGGAACACGATCCCCGCGAACAACGCATACCCCGACGCGAACAGCTTCCCCGCATTCGTATGCAGCTCGTTCACCTGCCCCATCCCGCCGAGGATCATCGACGCGTTCAACAGGGAGTCGATCCACGGCAAGCTCTCGGTCGCGTGGTAACCGACGATGCCGATGCCGAGCGACACGCCGACCATCGCCGCGGACAAGGCGGCGTAACGGACGACGCGCCGCATGAACATGGGGCGGGGAAGGAGCGGTTGCGATCGATGCTCGAATCGAGTGAATCGCTTGGTCGCGTTCATGCCGCTAACTTCTACCGACTCCCCGGAGGTTCCGTTGCCGCGCGCGCCGGCCATCTCGTTCGTGCTGGTCCATCCGCAGTCGCCCGGCAACGTCGGCGCCGTCGCACGCGCGCTGAAGAACTGCGCGTTCCGCGATCTGCGCATCGTGGGCGGCCCGGCCCTCGACGGCGAGGCGCGCAAGATGGCGTGGAAGTCGCTCGACGTGCTGGGCAAGGCGCGCCGGTTCGAGTCGCTGGCGCCGGCGATCGCGGACGCGCGGCTCGTCGTCGGGTTCACCGCGCGATCACGCCGCGACCTGCGCGAGCACGTGGAGCTGGACGTCGCGGTCCCGCGGATCCTCGAGGCCGCGGCCGCGAGTGGACGCCGCGGCCGCGTCGCGCTCCTGTTCGGACGCGAAGATCGCGGGCTCACCGCGGACGAGCTGGCGCCGTGCACGTGGCTCACGCGCATCCCCGCCGCGAAGACGCGCGCGGTCTACAACCTCTCGCAGGCCGTGCTCCTCGCGGCGTTCGCGCTGCGTCGCGCGATCGAGGGCGACACGGGTCCGAGTGCGACGACGCGAGCGGGCGCGACGACGATCACCGCCGCCCAGCGCCGCCATCTGCTCGACCGCGTGACGGAGCTGCTCGTGTCGCTCGACTACCGCGAGCACCGTGATCCGGGGCTGCTCGCGCGGATCGTCGAGCGCGCGGGGAGCCTGGTCGACCGCGCGCGCCTCGATGCCGCGGACGCGGCGATGCTGCTCGGAGTCATCGAACGCACGATGCGCCGACTCGCGCGCGATTGAGCGCGCGCCGTCAGGGCCGGACGACGCCCATCTCGCGCCGCTGACCGGTGATCTTGGTCCCGGGCGAGATCGTCACGAGCCCGTTCTTGCGGCTGTTCAACTGGCCGGGCTGCGGTTGCCCGTTCTCCTCGTGGAGCGGATCGAGGTCGAGCGCGATGCCGTACTTCCCGGCGACGAGCTTGTCGTTCCCCTCGAACCGCACGGCCATGCATCCGCCGATCGACACGAGCGGACGATCGCCGCAATCGGGCGCGAAGCGGAACTCGCAGTCGCGAACGATCAACGTCCCGTTCGGCGACGGCTCGTTCCGATCGAGGACCATCAATGCTCCGGTGCCGTACGGCTCGTTTGGTCCGTGCAGGATCTTCAGCTTCTGCATGTACCCGGTGATGACGGACACGCGATCGAGCAGCACGGTGCCGACGTGTCGCCCGCCGATCGTGATCGAGGAGCCGCCTTTCCAGCCGTCGCCGGACGCGAGGCCGGTGTCGCGGATGCGGCAATCGCGCACGGTCACCGTGCCGGTGCCCGGCGGGCCTTCGCGCGAACGCGCCGTGAGTTGCAGAAAGGTGCGGCCGAGCTCGAAGCCGTCGACGCGCTCGATGCGGACGTCGCCGGCGCAGTTCTGCAGGTAGAAGCCGTGCTCGTCGCGGATGTTCGCGACCTTCGCGTACGCCGCGGTGCCGATGAACGCGAAGTCGCGCAGGCCCCAGCCGCTGACTCCCCACTTCGACGGCGGACCGGAGTGAGCGACGTGATCGTAGCCACCGATGATGTTGCAGTCCTCGAAGCGATACCCCGCGTGGATCCCACCGCGATAGAAGATCACGCCGGCGCGCGAGCCGGGGAGGATCGTGAGGTTCCTGAACGTGATCCAACCGTTCGGGATCTGCTGCGCGATCGAGATCGCGTCGGTCCCGCCCACGCCGTTGATGCGGACGTTCGCGCTGCCCTGCACCAGCACGGGAATCCCCGGCCGGCCGCCCGCGGTGCGCGCGTTGCCGGCCGATTTGGAGTTCATCCCGATCGAGAAGCGCGGATAGTCGCCGGGCGAGAGCAGGATGATCGTGCCGGGCCCCGCGAACGACAGCGCGGTCGCGATCGGATTCGCCGACGGAGTCAACTGCCCGTTCACGAGCACGCTGTTCGGCGTGCACGAGATCGCGCCGACGACCGGCTGCTGCGGCGGCGCGACGAGTGCGAGCAGCGACAACAACACGGCGGGGCACATGCCCGCCATCATCGGCGAGATGCGCCCCGCTGCGCAATCGCTCGCGAGCGAATCAGGTCTGCTCGACCGCGACGCTGGCGAACGTGCCGTTCGCCTTCACCTTCAAAGTCACGCCGCCCATCGTGTAGCGGTGCTTCAGGAGCAAGTCGCCGTTCAAGCCCTCGGACTTCGCTCGCATGCGCGGGAGCTTCAACTTGCCCTTCGCGTGCGGGTCGCCCGATGCGTTGCGGACCTCGTGCTGATAGGAGTCCGAGCAGTCGGCGGAGTAACGCCGCGTGTCGAGCTTCTTCCAGGTTCCGAAATAGGTGTCCTGCACCTTGCCGGCATGGATCGGGAGGAAGTCGAGCATCCACTCCTGATCAACGCTCTGAACGTCGACGATGTGTCCGTCCATGCGGGCCACCTGGTAGATCTTCGCGGTGCCCTCGAAGTGACCGACGATCGGCTCCACCTTGCCGCCGCCGGCGACGGACAGCGCGGAAAGGAGCAGGACTGCGGCGGACGCGCTGAGGATGAGCTTCATGACGGTCCCTCCTGGGTGACACGGAACTGCGGTCCTCCTTCAATCAGGATCCGCCGCAGAACGTCCCGCGCCGCGCCGCTACGATGCGCAGTCCGATGCTCCCCGCCGCAACGAACGTCGTCCACACGCTTCCCGCCGTCGAGGCCCTGCTCGACCGCCCGCTGCTCGACCTCGTGTTCGACGCTGCGCGCGTCCACCGCGAGAACCACGATCCGTCCGCGATGCAGTGCTCGCAGCTCCTCTCCATCAAGACGGGCGGGTGCCCGGAGGACTGCGGCTACTGCTCGCAGTCCGCGCACCACGAGACGAAGCTCGCGCGTGAACCGCTGCTCGACGTCGACGCGGTCCTCGCCGCCGCGCGTCAGGCGCGCGAGAACGGCGCCGACCGGTTCTGCATGGGCGCCGCGTGGCGCGAGGTGAAGGACGGCCGCGAGTTCGACCGCGTGATCGAGATGGTGCGCGGAGTGAAGGCGCTCGGCCTCGAGACGTGCGTGACGCTCGGCATGCTGAACGCGTCGCAGGCCGCGCGTCTCAAGGACGCGGGGCTCGACTTCTACAACCACAACCTCGACACCGGGCGCAGCCACTACGAGCAGATCGTTTCGACCCGCGGGTACGACGATCGACTGGCGACCCTCGGCCACGTGCGCGAGGCGGGGATCCACGTCTGCTCCGGCGGGATCCTCGGGATGGGCGAGTCGCGACGCGCGCGCGCGGAGTTGCTGCTCGAGCTCGCACGACTCGATCCGCAACCGGAGAGCGTGCCGATCAACACGCTGGTCCGCGTTCCCGGGACACCGCTCGCCGACGCACCGCCGCTCGACTGGACGGAGCTGGTGCGCGCGGTCGCGGCCGCGCGCCTCCTGATGCCGCGGACGGTCGTCCGACTCTCCGCGGGACGCACCGAGCTGTCGGATGCGGCGCAGGCGATGTGCTTCCTCGCGGGCGCGAACTCGATCTTCGTCGGCGACGAGCTGCTCACCACGCCGAACCCGTCGGCGGAGTCCGACGCCGCGCTGCTCGGGAAACTCGGCCTCGAGGCGCGACGGCGCTCCTGCTGAGCCGCAGGTGAACGGCCCCCTCGACGCACACCTCGCGGCGGAGCTCGCGGATCTCGAAGCACGCGGACTGCTGCGCCGGCTCGAACGCGATCCGGGCGAGGGCGCGATCGACTTCCGGTCGAACGACACGCTCGGGCTTTCGCGCGATCCGCAGGTCATCGCCGCCGCGTGCGAGGCGGCGCGTGAATTCGGCGCCGGCGGGCGCGCCGCGCGCCTGCTCGGCGGCGGCGCGCTGCACGCACGAGTCGAGGAAGCGGCTGCCCGCTGGCTCGACGCTGAGGCCGCGCTGTTCTTCCCGAGCGGCTGGCAGGCGAACGCCGGCGTCATCGGCGCGCTCGCGGGACGCGGCGACGCGCTCGTCTCGGATGAACTCGTCCACGCTTCGTTGATCGATGCCGCCCGCCTCTCGCGCGCCCGGATCGACGTCGCGCCGCATCTCGATCTGGCCGCGTTCGATGCGAAGCTCGCGGCTGCGCGCGGTGCGCGCCGGCGTTTCGTCGTCGTCGAGAGCGTGTTCGGCATGGACGGCGACGTCGCACCGCTGGTCGATCTGCATGCGCTGTGCGTGCGTCACGACGCCGACCTCATCGTCGATGAAGCGCACGCGGCCGGCGTCCTCGGTCCGCGCGGCGCCGGGCTCGTCGTCGAGGCGGGCGGCGCGCGCTGGCCGCGGCTCGTGGCCCGGGTGATCACGGGGGGGAAGGCGCTCGGGGTCAGCGGCGCGTTCGTCGTCGGCAGCCGGGCGCTGCGGGACGTCGTCCTGAACCGCGCGCGGTCGTTCGTCTTCACGACCGCCGCGCCGCCGCAAGTCGCCGGAGCGCTGCTCGCGGCGATCGCGCGCGTGACGACCGACGACGCGGGCCGCGAACAGGCACGGTCGCTCGCCCGCGATCTCGCACGACGCCTCGATCTTTCGGAGCCCGCTGCGGCGATCGTCCCGATCCCGGTCGGCGATCCGCGCGCCGTCGTGGCGCTGGGCGAGCGCTGTGCGTCCGCCGGCTTCGCGGTCGCGGCGGTGCGGCCGCCGACGGTTCCGGACGGCACGTCGCGGCTGCGCGTGACGTGCCACGCGTTCAACGACGCGGAGCAGGTGCGTCGCCTCGCCGAGCTGCTCGCCGATCGACCGCGAGGGGTCGCGGTTCGCGAGTCGAGCGAGTCGCGTCCGCGGCGGGCACTGGTCGTCGTCGGCACGGACACCGGCGTCGGCAAGACGATCGTCTCGGCGATCCTCCTGCATGCGGCACGACGACTCGGCGCGGCGCGGTATTGGAAACCGGTGCAGACGGGCGACGAGAGCGACACGCGCGAGGTGCTGCGCCTATCCGGCGCGGCCGCGGATGCCGCGATGCCGCCGCTCCACGAGTTCCCGCTGCCGGCGTCGCCGCACACGGCCGCCAAGGCGGCGCGCGCATCGATCGATCCGCACGCCGTCCTCGAGGCGCTCGCTTCGCGCGCGCGCGATGCGTCCGGCGCCCCGTTGATCGTCGAGCTCGCGGGCGGCCTGCGCGTCCCGTACACGCTCGCGTTCGACCAGGCCGATCTGCTCGCGCGGTCGGGAGCGGCTTGCGTCCTCGTCGCGCGCTCCGGGCTCGGGACGCTGAACCACACGTCGTTGACGCTCGAAGCGCTCGACCGCCGCCGTCTCGCACCGCGAGCGCTCTTCCTCGTCGGCGAGCCGCACGCGGAGAACGCCGCGACGCTGCGGGCGATCGCTCGCGTCCCGCGGATCATCGAGGTCCCGCGCTTGGCGCCGCTCGACGCCGCGGCGATCGATCGGTTCGTCGCGCGCCACGACCTCTCCGGGTTGTTCGCGCCGTGAGCGACACGGACGATCTCGTCGGCCGCGACGCGCGGGCCGTGTGGCACCCGTTCACGCAACACGCGACGGACGACGCGCCGCTCGCCGTCGTCGGCGCGGCGGGCGCGGAGCTGTCGCTCGCCGATGGCCGCGTTGTCATCGACGCGATCTCGTCGTGGTGGAGCTGCCTGCACGGGCACGGGCGTCCGGAGATCACGCGCGCGATCGCCGCTCAGGCGGCGCGGCTCGATCACGTCCTGTTCGCCGGCGCCACGCACGAGCCGGCGGTCCGCGTCGCGGAGCGGCTGCTCGCGATCGCGCCGAAAGGACTCGCGCGCGTGTTCTTCAGCGACGACGGATCCACCTCGGTCGAAGTCGCGGCGAAGATGGCGGTGCAGTTCCACGCGCATCGCGGCGAGTCGAATCGCACGACGTTCGTCGTGCTCGACGGCGGATACCACGGCGACACCGTCGGAGCGATGTCGCTCGGCGATCCCGAGCCGTTCTTCCGCGCGTTCCGTCCGCTCCTCTTCCCGTCGCGACGCGTCGCGATCGATCCGCGCGCGGTGGACGCGGCGCTCGCCGACCTCGGTGTGCGCGCCGCGGGCGTCGTGCTCGAGCCGCTGGTGCAGGGCGCCGGCGGGATGCGCATGCACTCGGCCGAATTCGTGCGCGCGGTCCGCGACGCGTGCACGCGACACGGCGTGCCGCTCGTGCTGGACGAAGTGATGACCGGCTTCGGGCGCACCGGATCGACGTTCGCGTGCTCGCAAGCCGGCGTGACGCCGGACTTCCTGTGCGTCGCCAAGGGACTGACCGGCGGAATGCTGCCGCTCGCGGCGACGCTCACGACGGACGCCGTGTTCGAAGCGTTCTGGTCGAACGACCGCGCACGCGCGTTCTTCCACGGTCACACGTTCACCGCGAACCCGATCGCGTGCGCGGCGGCGATCGCCTCGCTCGATCTGATGGAACGCGAGCGGACGCCGGAGCGCCTCGCGAGCATCGGCGGTCGGATCGAAGCGCGACTGCGGTCGGCGGCGCTCGCGCCGGAGTGTGCGGAGAGCCTGCGCCGCACCGGAGGCATCGTGGCGTTCGACCTCGTCGTTCGGGACGGGTCCGCGGGTTACCTCGCCGACGTCGGCCGGCGCGCGCGCCGCGTCGCGCTCGACCGCGGCGTGCTGCTCCGCCCGCTCGGGAACGTCGTCTACGCGATGCCGCCGGCGTGCACCACCGAAGCGCAGTGCGAAGCGATCGCGGCCGCGATGATCGAGATCAGTCGCGCGTGAGCGTCACGCGCAGCGGGCGGGCGAACTCTCGGACGGCGTGGGCGCGAGCCACTTCGAGAGCACGCGCTCCAGCTCGCGCGCGTGGGCCGGCTTGCTGATGGAGTCGTCCATGCCCGCTTCGAGACAGCGTTGGCGATCACCCGCCATCGCGTGCGCGGTCAGCGCGACGATCACCGGTCGCCCGTTCGCGCCGCGCGCGTGGACGATCGCGTACTCGCCCTTCAATCCGCGGCGCGGCTGGTAACCGTCATCGAACGCGATCAGATTGAGCTGGCGACCGTGCACTCCGCCGGCGCGATTGCATCGGGCGAACCCCGCGAGGACTCCCGTGCGCATCTCGATGCCGAGCAACGCCGTGGGACCGGTGAGCGCGGTCGACATCCCGAACTCGAGTGGAACTACCGCGGGTTCGGGTCGCGGTGCGTCCGTCCATGCGTCGCTCGGCGACGCGCCGAGCGCGAGGCATGCAAACACGATCGCGAGACAGTGCCTTCCCGACGGCATGACCCAGCTCCGCGCGCATCCCCTTGATGCGCGCCCCCACCGTTCCGATCCCGTTTCGGCGATCCGCGCGGGATCGCCTGACGCGAAACGCGACCTAACCGGGCTTGGTCAACGAGGTCGCGAACTGCGTTTCGGAATCGAGCCGCACGAACTCGATCACGATCTCGTCGTGGCCGAGCCTCAGCTCCACGAATCCGCCGTTCGTCGCGGCATAGGCGGACGTCGGGGCCCAGACCGACTTGCCGGCGTTGTCGATTCCTCCGCCGGCGCCGGAGACGACGTAACGCACGCCGGCGATCGGCTTCAGCGCTTCGAGCGCATGCACGTGGCCGCACAGGTAGAGATCGACGTTTCGCCGCGTGAAGATCGGCTCGAGTGCGGCGATCAGCGCGGGGTCGGAGCCGCTTCCGCCGTTCGCGTACAGCGGGTGATGCCCGAAGACGATCTTCCAGCGCGCGGTCGAAGCCGCGAGCGCCGCGTCGAGTCGCGCGAGCTGCGCCGACTCGTCCTTGCCGTCGTGGATCGGCGTCGTGTCGATCGCGAAGAACTCGATCGTCGTCCCGTCCGCGAGCGTGCGCGTGAACTGGTAGTCGTGCGCCGGCAGATTCCAGAGCGGGTTCTTCTCGTGGTAGTGAAGCTCGGCCTCGACGCTGCCCTTCCAATCGTGATTGCCGAGGCACGCGAAGTACGGGATGGCGAGCGACTGAGCGGAGTAGACGTCCTCGAACGCGCCGCGCCACAACGGATCTTCCAGCGAGCGCACGCCCTCCATGTAGAAGTTGTCGCCGAGCAGGATGGCGAACGCGGGACGCGTGCGTCGCGCACGCTCCGCGAGCGCGTGTGCGACCGCGCGCTGTCCCGGCCCTCCGGTCCCGGTGTCTCCGAACACGAGACAGCGCTCGTACGCGGCGCCTTCGCGTTCCGCGGGAATGGTGATCGGCGGGAGCGCGTGGCTCGCGGCGGGATCGACGCGGCGCTCCTGCTCGCGGACGATCGTGCATCCGGGAGCGAACAGGCCGATCGCGAGCAGGACCAGCGCGGTGCGAACGGAGAAGGTCATCGAGTCATTCCGGCGGGCTTCGCGACGAACGCGGCGACCGCCCGGATGCGCGGCTCACGGAGTCGGGCCGGGCGTGTCGCTGTCCGGCTTCGACCACGAGTCTACGAGCACGGCACCCGACCTCCCGAGGTTCGGACGCACCACGACGAGGAAACTGTCGCGGCCGGCAGTGACGCGCACCGCGGCCTTCTCGACTCCGCCGATGTCGACCACGTGGCGCCCCGCGGGCAGCTCGAGTCGGGCGCATTGGATCTCCGCGGGGAGTGAGCTCCAGTTGCGCGTGTCCGCGTTCTCGGTAGCGGTCCAGAACAGGCTCGCGATCACGGCGCCGAGCGTCGCGAGCCCGTTGTCCTGGTGTTTCCGTTCGTGGCCCTCGAGCGCGGCGATGGTGACCGCCTTGATCGTGCGGCGGACGAGAGCGCGCGCGACGATCCACGGCAGGTTCGCTTCGAGCTGCTCGGTCGCGACGAGGTTGACGTTCACCAGCGTCTCGGAGTGAGCCGGCGGGTTGTCCTCCGCGCGAATCTCCGCGGGACGCGGAGCTTGATCGGTGACCAGCACGGCCGGCACCTTCACCGGCGCCTGCGCGAGAGCCGCGCCCCGATTCGTCGCCAGCACGACGCCGAGCGACGCGAGCTTCGTCGCGAGATCGGTCGGCGGGTGGACGGTCTCGATGAGCGTCGGGCCGCGGCCCACCAGCAGGAACACGTGGACCACGCCGTTGCCGGGCGCCGCGTAGCGGCCGTGCTCGACGCGCTCGATGGCGTCCTTCACGAGGCTCGCGTCGCAGCCGTAAGCGAGCGCCCGTCGGTACGCGCGCGCGGCTTCGTTCGGATCGAGCCGCCCTTCCTGCAGGACGCCTTCGAGGTACGCGCCGATCGCGACGCGCCGGTAATGCTCGCGCGGTGCCCAACCCTGCTCGGCGCCGAACGTCGAGCCGAGGATCGCCTCCTGCTTCTCGTTGATCTGCAGCGAGTAGGCGAGCGCGTCCTGTCCGCCGACGAGGAGGTCCGAGAGCGCGAGCATCACGCGCACGAGCACGTGCTCGTAGTCGGCGCCGGGGTAATCGAGCGACGTGTCGTCAACGAGCGCGGACTTCATGTAGTCGGTCACGTCCGCGCGCCAGTGCTTGTCGAGCTCGTCGCGTCCGCGCCGGAACAGGTCGATCGCGCTGTCCGGGTCGCCGTCGCCGAGCCGTGCCATGCCCTTCTCGAGCAGGAGCAGATACCCGTCGTCCGCCGAGACCGCCGCGATCCGCGAGAGCGACTTCGGTTGCGCAAGCAGGCTCGGATCGACGCCCGTCTCGTTCTCGATCAGCGAGTCGACCTGGCTCTCGGCCGCGTGGAATTCACCCGAGCCATAGGTCGCGCGAAAACCCTGCAGGCGATCCGAGTAGGACGCGCACGCGGAGAGCGAGAGCAGCGAGAGCAGGAGTGCGCGCGAGCCGAACACTGGGAGGGATCCGCGTCAGACTCGACGCCGCGATCAGTGGTTGTACCCCTTGCGGATCTGCGCGGTTTCCTTCGCCGAGGTCTCGCCGCTGTTCGCGTCGACCAGTTCGAGCGTGAGGAGATAGTTGCGCTGATCCTGACCGACGCCCTGCGAGGTCAGCGAGGTCAACGTCGCGAACAAGAGGTACTCGGGCGTGATGCCTTCCTTGCTCACCGCCGACATGAACGTGTCGCGACCGTTCTTCAGGAACAGATCGTCGGGACGCATCCCGGTCGAGCGCATCGCGGCCTCGACGAACCGGTGATTGACCGGCGTGTAGGCCTGCTCGTTCACGAGGTAGGTGTCGATGATCTCGTAGATGGCGTCGCGCGCGTCGCGCATTTCTTCCGCGCTCTTGTTCTCGACTCCGATGAACGCGACCGCGCGCTTGCCCTGCGCACGCTCTTCGATCGCGTGGTTGTGCAGCAGCTTGTTCATCGCTTCGACGACGAGCGGGTTGAACGTCTCGATGCCGGCTTTCGAGGCGTCGGAGAGGTCGCCCTCGTCGTTGCCCTTGATCCACGAGCCCTTGTAGCAGCCGCCGGTCGCGAGGAAGAGCGTCGCTGCCGCGAGCGCGAACGTGAGTCTGATCGACGTCGTCACGGGTCGGTTCTCCTGTTCGTTCCGGTCACCGCGAGTCCGGCAGCCACAGGCTGTCGCGCTCGGAGAGCTGGAAGAACGCTTCGTTGTCCTTCTTGTCGCTGCGCACTTCGAACGTTTCGCGCGCCAACACGCGGCCGGTCGCGACCTGCAGTGCGTTCAGGTCGAGCGTGAGGAGGTCGCGGCCCTTCAGACCGAGGTTGTTCTCGCGCTTCAGCGTCCCGAACGTGATCACGTCGAGCCCGAGCTTCGGTCCGCCCGCCGCGACGGCGTCGAGCGTCGAGAACGACGCCTTCTGCAGGCCGGAGTTCTGGATGCGGACGTCGAGCTCGGGAAGATCGAGCACGGTTCCGGTGTACCCCGCCTGCTTCAGTCGGTGCGCGAGGTCGTCGGCGATGCGCATCCCGAGCTCGGAGACCCACGGGCCGTTCTTGCGGGCGTCGTAGGTCACGATCGGGAGGAAGCCGACGCTCGTGGCGCCGCCGCCCTGCGCGGTGATGGCGAGGCAGAAGTTCGCGAAGCGCTCTCCCACCGTCGCTTCGCCGATCGGCGTGTTGGCGTACGCGGTCGCGATGTCCGACCCTGCCGGGAAGGCGGGGTTCATCTCGGTGGTCACGTGGGGCAACTGCGTCTGCGGCACGACGGTGTCGCTCTTGCAGCCGACGAACGAGAGAACGACGCAGGACATCACGGCGGTGAACGTCGTGGCGGTCGACATGGGTTCCTGGCTTCCTCTTCTCGAGCGCGGGGGAAAACGAGCGCGCAGCCTACGACGACCTGCATTGCGAGGCGAGCGCGGATCAAACTCGTGTGACACCGACGACGCGACGTTAGTCGTCGATAACTTCGCGCGCGGTTCGCGAGACGCCGGCGCCGCGTCGCTCCCGTCCTAAGGCATTGAATCGCAGTCGTCTTCACGTCGATGTGCGCGCGTCACGCATCCGGGCACGCGTGTTGATCTCTCGCCGATCGCCGGCGCTCGACGCCGGCAACGGAACCCGGAGACGCGACATGTTCCCCACACTGAAGAACCTGATCCTGGTCAGCTCGGCCGCCCTTGCGCTCACGATCGTCGCCGCTCCAACGGCTTCCGCCGGACACACGAGCGTCCGCGTGAACGTGAACGTCGGCCACGCTTCGTTCGGATTCGCGCGCGGCGGCTGCTACCGCCCCTACCGGCCGGTGTGCGCGCCGATCGTCGTCGCACCGCTCCCCGTGTACTGCCCCGCGCCCGTCTACTGCCCGCCGCCGGTCTACGTCCCGGTCTGGCACGTCGAGAACGAGCGCGTCTGGATCGCCCCGGTGTATTCGACCGTGTTCGCGGGGTACGACGCCTGCGGCCGGCCGATCTACCGGCAGGAGTGCACGACGCCCGGCTACTGGCGCGTCGCGCAATACCGAGTGAGCGACTGCGGCGAGCGCGTGTTCATCGGTTACCTGCCTTGAGCTGACTCGACCGTGAACGACCGCCGCGGCGGCGCGGGACTCACGCCCTGCGCCGCCGCGCGCGTTGCAGCGGCGATCATCACCAGGCGAAGATCGTCGCCTGCAGGCCGTTCGACCAACGCACGGGGTACGGCCGGAGCTGCCCGGACGCGAGAGCCTGCAGGTCGATCACGACGCCCGCGAGCGTGGGGTCGCTCGGCACCGTCGCACCAATGGTGCTCGTGCCGTCGGCGTCGAACGCGATCGGCGCCACGATCACCTGCGCAGGGCTCACGAGCAGAGTTCCGCCGAGCAGCGGGATCATCGCGGTCTGCGAAGAGACGAGCAGGTTCCCGAGCGACGGTCCGACGGCTCCGCTGACGTGCATCTCGACCGGCAGTCCGATCGCAGGCGGCGTGCTCGACGACAACGTCAACAGGTTGCCGCCGCCGAGGTTCTCGCCGTAGGGCGCCCATCCCGATCCGGACGGAGTGGTCGGCTCGAACACGCGCAGCTCACCGACGGAGATGTATCCCCCCGTTCCGGTCGGCGGACCGGAGATGCGGATCGCGCGCGCGAGGACCGGAGTGAAGTCGAACGTGAAGGTCTCGTATCCCGTCCCGTTCGAGCTCGGGTACGCGGGCAGCGCGGTCAACCCCGACACCGGCACCCACGGACCGCCGGCCGATTGCTGCACTTCGACCGCGAGCTGCGTGAACGCGCCGCCTTGGGCGGTGTCGCGGCCCTCCTGGTACACGAGCCGCGCCAGCGTGCGCGTGCTCCCGAAGTCGTAGCCGATCCAGTCGAACGCGCCCTGGTCGCCGGAGTGCGACGTGTCGAACTGCGCAAGCGAGCTCGAGCTGCCGATCGGCGGATACGTTCCGTTGCGGATCGTCTCCGGGTCGGGGTTGCCGTTGCCCGTCGGGTACGGCGGGCTCAGCGAGAACACGTTCGCGATGATCGTCCCCTGGGTCGTGATGTCGTGGTGCGGATCTTCCTCTGTCGAGCGAATGCCGAACGCGCGCAGTTCGCCGAGCGAGAAGTAGTTGCCCACGCCGCCCGGGTCGCCGCGCAAGCGGATCGCGTCGCCAGCGACCGGGTCGAACGAGATCGTGTAGGTGTTGAAGGGGACGCCGTCGAAGAACGGCTGGCCCGCGAGCGCGAACGGATAAGCGGGAGTCACGACGAGGTTGTCGACCGGCGTCCAGTTGCCGCTCACTCGCACTTCGACGCCGAACGATTCGAACCACCCGCCGTCGGACCAGTGAATGCCTTCCTGGAACGTGAGTCTGGTGAATCGGAACTCCGGCGTCGGCGCTGCGCCGAGCGTGTAGCCGAACCAGTCGTCGTTGCCCTGCGCGCCGTTGTGATTGGTCGTGTACTGCATCAACAGGTTCAGCGAGCCGACCGAGCCGTACACGTTGTCGCGCACGACTTCCTTGTCGCCGTTGCCGCCCGCGAGCGACCCGGGGGGCGAGAAGTCATCGACGTGCGACACGAACGCCGCGGTCCCCGTCACGTCGCGGACGTGGTCCTGCGGATACACGAACACGTGGGCCGTGTTGGTCAATCCGCCCGGGTCGGTCACGGT
Source organism: uncultured Phycisphaeraceae bacterium (assembly GCA_964493525.1). GTDB lineage: Bacteria > Planctomycetota > B15-G4 > B15-G4 > JADJEK01 > CAZBOK01. The sequence continues at coordinate 13,815 of CAZBOK010000082.1, forward strand.
GAGCTTGATGCGGTAGTAGTGGAGCTCCGGGTCTTCCGGACTGGTCGAGATCGGGAACTGAACGGTCGGCCCGCGCGCGGTGAACACGTTCGCGTGCGTGTGCGTGTCGTGGAAGAGGTCGACGCTCCACGCATAGGTCAGCGCACCGTTCTCGAGGTCGGTGCCGGTGCCGGTCAACGTCAGCGTCGTCGGCGGCAGATAGGTCTGGCCCATCGCCGGAGTCAGGATGATCGCCGTCGGCGGCGCGTTGCCG
>CAZBOK010000083.1:0-14024 GCA_964493525.1 uncultured Phycisphaeraceae bacterium
GCCGCGCTGCACGCGCCGCACTCCAAAGGCCCTGCTCCCACTGTCCGAGCGGAAGCGACTTCAATACTTGACGCCGAGCTCGGCAGGTTCGGATCACGAACGCGCGACAAGCTCCTTCTCTCAAGAACGTCCACCGACGTCTGCGCACCAAGGATGGGGAGGCGGGGATTCCAAAGGGGCCCACCGGGGAAGGAACCAAGCGTTCGGACGGCACGACTCGCTCCGTCCGAGCGCGCGTCTCTCGAACGACGCGCCGCGACGCTCCCGCGCGAATCGAACCGGCCGTTCGAACGCTCTTCCCCTCTGGGCCCCTTTGGCGCGGGGTCATGGGGGCGCGTAGCCCCCATGTTCCGGTGGCGAACGCCACGACCCCGGCGCCAGCCGGACGCCGCAGCGCCAGCTGCAAGATCGCCCGGCGCCAGCCGCACGCCGCAGCGCCAGCTGCAAGAAGCGCGCAGCGCCGCCGCCCGCCCGCGGCACCCGCCATCCCGCCCACGGCACCCACCCCCGCCGGAGGCGACCTCCCTTAAGATGCGCCGCGTGCCGGACGCGAACCCAACCTCAACCGAGTGCCTCGCTCTCGAGCGCGTGTCGCGCGTGTACGGAATCGGCGAGAGCGAGGTCCGTGCGCTCGACGACGTCACGATCCACATCGGCTACGGCGAGCACGTCGCGATCGTGGGTCCGTCGGGGTCGGGCAAGTCGACTCTGCTGAACGTGCTGGGCTGCCTCGACACTCCGACGTCGGGCGTGTACCGGCTCGACGGCATCGACGTCGCGTCGATGAAGGATCGCCAGCTCGCACAGGTGCGGAACCGGAAGATCGGGTTCGTCTTCCAATCGTTCCACCTGCTCGCGCGCGCGAGCGCGCTGAAGAACGTCGAGCTGCCGCTGGTCTACTCGGGCGTCTCCGCGAAGGAGCGCAAGGATCGCGCGGCCGCGATGCTCGCGCGCGTGGGCCTGGGCGATCGCATCGATCACCGGCCGGACGAGCTGTCGGGCGGCCAGCGGCAGCGCGTCGCGATCGCGCGCGCGCTCGTGACGGAGCCGAAGCTCCTGCTCGCCGACGAACCGACGGGCAACCTCGACACCAAGACCGGGCGCGAGATCCTCGCGCTGTTCGAATCGCTCCGCGGTCCGGAGCGCGCTCTGGTGATGGTGACGCACGACCCCGCGCTCGCGCGACGCGCGCTGCGCGTGATCACGGTGCGCGACGGCAAGGTCGCGTACGACGGCCCGGCCGCCAACCTGCAAGAGGAACTGGTCCACGCATGACGTCTCGTGAGAAGGGCGGCGCGATCGGCGCGCTGCTGGTCCTCATCCTCCTCGCCGGCGGCGGCGCCGCCGCGTGGTGGTGGATGCACAAAGATGATGGCAAGGTCGCGATCGACAAGGACCGCCTGGTCAAGGTCGAGCGCAGGAACCTCGTGAAGGCGGTGATCGCCACCGGCCGCATCGATCCTCTCGCGCGCGTGCAGGTGATGAGCCGCGCGTCCGGGATCATCAAGGAGCTGCTCGTCGACTCGGGCGACCGCGTGAAGCAGGGGCAAGTGATCGCCGAGCTCGATCGCGAGCAGTTGGATGCGCAGCACAACGAGAACAAGGGCAACCTCGCGTCGGCGCAAGCGCGCTTGAAAGCCGCGAACGCGCGGCTCGAGGAAGCGCGCGTGAAGCTGAGCGACCCGGAGCTCACGTTCGCGCACACGCAGGAGAAGCGGATGACCGACCTCTTCGCGGCCGGCAACGCTTCGCAGACGGAGCTCGACGACGCGACCTTGCGCCGCATGAACGTCGAGTACCGCATCACGCAGACCCGCGCGAGCATCCCGACGCTCGAGGCCGGCGTCGCGCAGGCCGAAGCCGACGTGCAGTCCGCGCAGGCGGCAGTCGAGCGCAGCGCGACGTCGTTGCGCGAGGCGACGATCAAGTCGCCGATCGACGGCATCGTGCTGACGCGCGAGAAGGAAGTCGGCGACGGCGTGTCGTCGATCCTCACGGCGGGCGGCAACGCGACCGCGGTGATGGTGCTCGCGGACGCGTCGAAGATGTTCGTGAAGGCGAAGGTCGACGAGGTCGACGTCGGCAAGATCTACGAAGGCATGCGCGCGATCGTCACCGCCGACGCGCACCGCGACCATCCGTTCGAGGGCAAGGTGGTGCGCATCGCGCCGGCCGGCACCGTCGACAACAACGGCATCGTCAGCTTCGAAGTGAAGATCGCGGTCGACGACCCGGAGCAGAAGCTGCGCGTCGACATGACCGCGAACGTCCGCCTCGTGATCGAGGACCGCCCGAACTCTCTCTCGCTCCCGCAGCGCGCCCTCGCGCGCGCGCGCGGCGGTTCGTGGACCGTCGACCTCGTGAAGAGCGAGACGCCGCCGGTGATCCAGAAGACGTCCGTCGAAGTCGGCGTGTCGGACGGACTCGTCACCGAGATCCTGACCGGCGTCGCCGAAGGCGATCGCGTCGTGATCCCCGACGGCGCCGACGGGCCGCAGCTCGGTCGCTCCTGATGCTCGGCCTCGGCGTCCTCGTCGAAGCGTGCGCGTCGCTCGGCCGCGAGAGCAAGCGCGTCGCGCCGATGGCGCTCGGCATCGTGTGGGGCGTCGCTTCGGTGTTCGTCCTCACCGCGATCGGCAAGGGCTTCGAGTCGACGCAGCGCCAACTGCTCGATGCGTTCGGCGACAAGTTCCTCCTGCTCCGGCTCAACAAGCCGACCGAGTCGCGCGGCGATCCGAACGCGATGAACACGATCCTCGTCGAGTACGAGGACATCGAGCGCATCCGCGCCAACTCGCCGCTGGTCGACAAGATCTCGCCGAAGGCGTTCGTGTGGAACGCGCGCGCGACGCGCGGCAACGAGCGCACCTGGCTGCGGCCGATCGGCGTCGATCCGGAGTACGCGCAGATCTGCAATGTCCCGGTCGCGGAGGGCCGCTGGCTGACCGCGGCCGACGTGCAGCAGGAGTTGCCGGTCGCCGTGATCGGCCCGACCGCGAAGAAGGAGCTGTTCGGCGACGAGCCGGCGCTCGGCAAGACGTTCAAGCTCACGCTGCAGAACTGGGGCCGCCCGCCGAGCAAGAAGTCGCAGCAGAAGAGCGGCTCGGGCAACCAGCGCCAGCAGACGCGCGGCTCCGACGACCTCGACGAGGAGCAGCCCTACACGCGCGACATCACCGTGATCGGCGTGCTGAAGGAGATGGAGTCGAGCGACGACTACTACGTCTCGAACAAGGGCGTCGGGTTCATCCCGTACCCGCTGTTCGAGCGGATCTCGGAGCGCGGCGCCGGCTTCATGGTGTTCAAGCCGAAGGACGAGAATCGCGTCGAGGAAGCGCTCGCGCAGATCCGCGGCGCGCTCGCGGAGCGGTACCACTTCGATCCGAAGGACGACAACACCGTGCTGCCCTACTTCGACGGCATCACGCGCGGCCGCGAGATCGATCGCATCTTCGGCGGCATCCGCTGGTTCCTCGGCGCCGTCGGCCTGTTGATCCTCCTGCTCGGCGCGGTCGGCGTCGCGAACGTCGTGTTGATGTCGGTGACCGCGCGCACCTTCGAGTTCGGGCTCAAGCGCGCGCTCGGTTGCCGCAAGCGGTTCGTGTTCGCGCAGGTGTTCCTCGAAGCCGCGCTCGTGTGCGGGCTGTCCGGCCTGCTCGGCTTCGGGCTCGGCCTCGCGGGCGTCGCGGGCGTCGGCCTGCTCCCGCTGCCGCCCGGATTCCCGCGGCCGGTCGCCGACCTCGGCGCCGCGACGATGCCCGCGATGCTGCTCGCGTGCGTCACGATCGGCGCCGCCGCGTGGCCGGCGTTGCGCGCGGTGCGCCTCGACCCGGTGCGCGCGCTGCGCGGAGGCGCGCTGTGATCGGCTCCGTCATCGCGCAATCGATCGCGTCGCTGAAGCTGCACCCGCTGCGCTCGGCGCTGACCGCGCTCACCGTCACGTTCGGCACCGCCGTGTTGATGGTGCTCGTTTCGTACGGCACCGGCGCGCCGGCCGCGACGACCGAGATCCTCCGCCAGCTCGGCTCGACGCAGATCAAGGTGTCGCCGCGCTGGGGTTGGATGGGCGGCAAGAGCGGCGGCCGCGAGATCCGCATCCGCTACGACGATCTCGATGCCGTCCGCGACGCGTGCCCGTCGGTCGGGCAGATGGCGCCGGGCTACCGCCCCGGCATGGGCGGGCCCGCGTATTCCGCCGACCGCTCGTGGCCGTGGGCCGGCATGGACGGCGTCGGTCACGAGTACGCGGAAGTCTCCGACCTGAAGATCATCGCGGGCCGCTGGTTCACGGAGGAGGAGGAGTTCGCGCGCGCGAAGGTCGCGGTGCTGAACCTCCCGCTCGCGAAGGGCCTCTTCAAGAACGAGGACCCGATCGGCCAGTGGATCGATTGCCGCTCGCGCCGCTTCGAAGTGATCGGCGTCCTGTGGGACCCGAAGAGCTTCCAGTACGGGATGTTCGTGCCGTACACCGCGGCGCTCGGGCTCGGCGAGAAGAGCGGCAAGGAGATCGACTGGCTCGCGATCAAGCCGGTGCGCGCCGACCTCGGAGGTGACGCGATCACGGAGCTGCGCAAGGCGTTCGCGTCGATCTACTCGTTCGATCCCGACGACAAGACCGCAATCCGCATCGAGGAGCAGACCGGCTTCATCGCGCAGGTGAACGGCGTGTCGGCCGGACTCGAAGGGCTCGTGATCACGATCGCGCTCGTCGCGCTCGTGCTCGGCTGCCTCGGCGCCGCGAACGTCGTCGGCATCACGGTCGCCGAGCGCAGCGGCGAGATCGGCCTGCGCAAGGCGCTCGGCGCCACGCCGATGCGCATCCAAGCGGAGATCCTCGCCGAATCGCTCGCGCTCTGCCTCGCCGGCGGCGGGCTCGGCGTGCTGGTCGGGATGCTCGCGGTCACGATCCTCGGCCCGCTGCACCTGAGCACGAGCGTGCAGATCGCGCCGCGCGCCGATCTGCAGATCTTCGGCGTCGGCCTCGGTGTGCTGGTGTTCGTCGGCACGGTCGCCGGGATGCCGGCCGCACGCAGGGCCGCCGCGCTGGATCCGGTGGTGACGCTGCGCGAGGGGTGAGTTCGCCCTCCCGAAAACGCACCGCGGCCCCGGGCGCGCGGTGCGCGGCCGGGGCCGAGGGTGATCGTTCGATTGCCGGTTCGCGCGGAGCGATCAGCCGCCGGCGCCGGTGTCCATCACCGTGTATCCCTTCGGGATCTCGAGCGAGAACTTCGAGTCGTCGATCTTCGCGCCGAACTCGAGGTCGGTGTAGGTCATCGTCGTCATCGGCTTGCCGTCGGCGTTCATCATCTCCATCTTCAGCATGAAGCCGGTGTCCTGGTCGAACCACCACTTCGCGCTGCCGGTCATGCCGTCCTGCTGCTTCGGCGTCCCTTCGATCTGCCAGCACGAGCGGCCGGCCACCTTGTCCTCGCCGGCGAGCTTGAGGTCGTACGACTTCTTGTATTCGTCGAACGCGTTGCCGGTCGCGATCGCTTCCGTCGCCGCGGGCATCTTCATCGCGGTCTTCATCCCGTTCTGCTCGGTGAGCGCGACGCTCTTGCCGTCCTTGGTGACGAACGTGCTCTTCGACTCCATCTTCGTCTCCTGATCGCCGATCTTCGTCGTCGTCACGCTGGTGACGTCGCTGCGCATCGCCGTCTTGCCGTCCTTCACGAGCAGCTCGTACGTGCCTTCCTGAGTCATCAGGAACGACATGCCCGCGTTCGAGCTGTCGGTGACGGTCTTCATCTTCGCGCGCAACGATTCGAGCTTGTGCGACTTCTCGGTGATCGTCTTCTCGACCGATTCGAGGGTGTCCTCCGGCGTGGCGAGAGCGACGCGGGCGACGAGCGAGAGAGCGAGCACGACGTTCAGCACGAAGACCTCCGAGCGGAAGAAAGGGCGCAATGGAATCCCGAATCCGGAAGCGGGCGATGACGTCCCGCGGAATCCGTCACTTCGTTTTCTGCTGCGCCGCGGGCGGTTGCGGATGCGCCATTCGCTCGACGAACGCCGCGACGCGCGGGCGGTCGGCGCACACGGTCTTCAGGCGCGCGAGGAGCGCGTCCTTCGCCGCGGCGTCGGGCGCGGCGGCGAGCGCGCCGTCGATCGCCTGGATCGCGACGGCGTTGTCGACGCCGACGATCGCGGCGCACAAGCGCTCGACGTCGCCCTTCGCGCTCTCGGCGAGCGCGATGCCCGTCGCACGCGGCGCGGTGTATTTCCCGTCGCCGTCGACATCGAGGAAGACGGGGTTCGTGGCGCCGATCGTGTCCTTCGCCGCGGGGCGCCACCACGGGCCGTCGACCCCGTCGCCGAGGACGACGCACACGAGCCACGCATCGTGCGCCGGGATCGGCGGCGCCACTTCGATGGTGACGTCGGTCGGCTTGCCGACCTGCGTCATGACCATGGTCTCGAACACCTGCGCGCCATCGATGAAGAACAACGCGCGGCGCGGGCGGATCCACGCGGCCGATGCGACGCGCAGCTTCACGGCGATCGTCTTCGCGTGCGCCGCGCTCACGAGGTCGCCCATCGTCGATCCGCCGTTCACGTGCACGTCGGCGAAGATGCCGACGGCGATCGAGTTCGCGCCGCGCTTGAACCCATCGCACGCCGCGTCGACGTCGATCGCCGACGGGTCGTCGGTCTTGCTCGGCACGTAGCTGCGCCCCTGTCCGACCGGCTCGCCGACCGTGTGCGAGTCGGACGACGCGACGGCGCCGAGCTTGTACCCGTGGTCGAGCAGCGCGAACCAGTCGCGGAACAGCGCCAACGGGTCGTCGAGCAGGCAGCCCGCGTTCGCGAGCTCCGTGGCGTCGACCGTCAGCTCCTGGCCGTGGATCGTGCCGGTGTCCGGATCGAGCGTCGTCCATGCGAACGGCGAATCGATGACCGTCGGCCAGCGCGGGTGGTTGAGAGTGACAACCTTCGCGCCGTGCGCGCGCATCCCGTCGACGAGCTTCACCCAGTCCTTCAGCGTGTAGTCGGGGATCTTGTCCTTCGGGTCGAGCGGGAACGCGTTGAAGTGCCCGACCTCCGTCGTGACCTCGTTGCCGACGACCGACGTGAAGAACGAGCTCAACCCCGCGGCGGACTGGTACGGCTGGTAGTCGATGTCGTGGTTGTGGTCGGTCGCGACCGCGAGCTCGACGCCTTCGCCGGCGAGCGTGACCATGCGCTCTTCGATCGACGAGTCGCCGTGGCCGGAGAACGTGAGCGTGTGGATGTGCGTGTCGGCCGCGACGAAGCCGCGCGTGTCGACCTCGCGGCGGATCTTCAGGTCGACGGTCGTCGTCTCGCCTTCCTTCACGTCGATCCACTTCTGGTCGAGCCCCCACTCCATCCCGCGCGTCGCCGTCACGCGCAGCTTCGCGGCGGGGATCGACATCTTCACGGCGCCGTCCTTCGTGTACGCAACGCCGGGGCGGATCGCGGTCGACTTGCTCGCGGCGTCGAAGAGGCTCGGGAGCTTGCCGCTGCCGTCGTCGATCGTCACGCGCGCGGGGATCGGCGCGCCGGTGTCGGCGTCGGTCACGCGCGCCTCGACGTAGCCGAAGTGCAGCACGTCCTGCAGCGGCGCATCGAAGTAGCGCACGTTGCCGATGATCATGTCGTCCTGACTGCCCGCCTGCGCCGTCACGTCGAGCGCATTCGTTCCGGTCTTCAGCGCGCCGGCGGGCACGCGATAGAAGTGGTCGATGCGGTCCTTGCCCTTCTCGAGCACGAGGATCGGCTTGCCGTTCAGCGCGAGCGTCCAGTCGTTGTCGAGATCCCAGTGGTAGATGACGAGCACGCGCTCGCTCGCGTTCTCACGCGCCTCGAAGTCGAGGTGCAGCGTCATCCCTTCCGGTTGCTCGGACGCTTCCTTCCAATCCGGCGTCGGGTCGTTGCCGAGGTGATGGACCTTGGGATCGAGGACGCGCTCGAGCGCGTCGTCCGCGCCGTGATGCAACAGAGGTAGGACGACGAACAGCGCGGGGATGAACATCGCGGGGACCTCGCGGCGAACGGACGACGGCGCGTCAGGGAGCGATCTGGATCTCGAGGCCGTTCGTCGCCGCGAAGCCCTTCACCGAGCCGGGGTCGGCGACGAACGCCTGGGTGCGAATCGTGCCCGTTGGCGTCGTCCCCGGCAAGCTCGTCGTCACCAGCGCCGCGCCCGCGAACAGTCCGTTCGCGTTCAGCGCGATCGGGCCGAGCAAGGACGGGAGGATCGGCGCCGCGAGCAGCGTGCATCCGCCGGGCAGCGGGATCGACGCCTGCTGCGCACCGAGCGCGACGAAGGCGGGATGGCCGGCGATGCCGCCGTGGACCTGCACGCGCAGCGATCCGCCCGGGACGGCGCATCCGTTCGCTTCGAGCTGCGGCGTCCGCCCCGCGCAGGTCGGACAGCCCTGGCCGTAGAGGTCGAACCGGCCGCAGCCGAAGGGCGATCCGGGTCTCGAACAGGGAGTGCGCATCGGTGTCCCAGAAGGAGCTGCCGCAGTCGATCGCGTCGCCGTCGCCGTTCACGTTCGCGCCCTGCGCGTGCTCGTCGACGCGCAGCAGGAACCAGCGATCGGTCCCGATGACGCGCAGATCCGCAAAGTGCTGGAGCGCGAACGGGATCGTCGCGTTGACCGCGCTCGCGAGCCGATGCACCTGACGCACTTCGTCGGAGAGATCGCCGTCACCGTTCAGGTCGTGGTTGCCTCCGCGGCCTCCGACCCGATGAAGTCGAACAACGGCTCGCCCGGCGAGCGCTTCCCGAGGTCGAACACGGAGCGGCCGAGCCTCATCAACCGGTGGCTCGGCACTTCGAAGACGAACGCGCAGCGGTCCTGCACATTCGAGTCGAAGTTGAAGTCCGTGAATGCGTTCGCCGCTTCGTCCGGCACCAGGAACACGTCGCTCTCCACCGCCTCGAGCGCGACGTCGGCAATCGGGAAGCAAGGCCGAGCGGAATCACGGTGCGCACGCCGAACGCGAACTCGTGCACCGCCGCGAGCCGGTCGAACTGGTCGCCGCCGCCGTTCCAGTCGATCATCGGCGACGCGAGGTTCGTCTTCACGCCGCTCGTGAGGTCGACGACCCACGGCACGAAGTCGGACGAATCGCCGTCGGCGTTCAAGTCGACGCCCTGCGTCACCTCCCACAGGCGGAACGTCGCGATCGATCGCGATCGACGTCGAAGCGATCGCTCTCGTGGATCGCGAACAGTTGGAAGTCGCCGGCGGCGACGAGCGCGATCGGCGTGCTCGGGTACATCGCATACGGCAGGTTCGACACGGCGTGCGCGACCGGGTCGATCACGCGCACGATCATGCCGGCCGGGTCGCCGTCGCCGTTCCCGTCGGCGTGGATCGAGGACTCGGCCTCGAGCGTGAACCAGCAGCCATCGAACTCGACGACGCCGTTCGCGATCCTCACGGAGCAAAGCGTGACGACGCTCATCGAGCTTCTCCAGTTCGCTCGAGTCGGGAGGCGGATCGTAACCTGTGCGCCGGATCGCCTGGTCCTCTACAGTCGTCGTGCCGCGGCATGCGCACGAGAGCGCGTCGGACAACCCGCGGCAGGAGACGAGAAGCGATGAAGACGCTGTTGATCGTGCTGGTCGTCGTGCTGCTGCCGGTCCTCATCGTGGGCGGCTGCGCGATGGGTCAATACAACGGCATCGTCTCGAAGGAGACGAACGTCGAAGCGAAGTGGGCGATCGTGCAGAACCAGTACAAGCGACGCGCCGACCTGATCCCGCAGCTCGTCGACACCGTGAAGGGCGCGAAGAACTTCGAGCAGCAGACGCTGACGAAGGTGACCGAAGCGCGCTCGGCCGTGACGAAGATCGAAGTGCCCGAGTCGGTGATGAAGGACCCCGACGCCGCCGAGCGCCTGGTGCGCGCGCAGCAAGGGCTCAGCGGTGCACTTCGCCAACTGTTCGCGGTGGCGGAGAACTATCCGGAGCTGAAAGCGACGTCGGCGTTCCGCGACCTGCAGGTGCAGATCGAAGGCACGGAGAACCGCGTGGCGGTCGCGCGCAACGAGTTCGTCGAGGCGGTGCAGGAGTTCAACCTCGCGGTGCGCACGTTCCCCGGCAACATCGCCGCGCGGTTCATGGGCAAGCAGGAGATGAAGCAACTGCACTTCGACGAGAGCGAGCAGGAGCTCGCCAAACCGCCGAAGATCGGCTTCGGCGACAAGTGATCTTCGCTGCCGCGTTCGCCGTCGCACTCGCGCTCGCGGCGCCGGAGATCCCGCGTCCCGAGAGCTTCGTCGTCGACCGCGCGAACCTCTTGTCCGCGGCGGACCGCGCGGCGCTGACCGCCACGATCGAGGCGTGGAAGCGGACGACCGGCCACGAGCTCGCGGTGTTGACGATGCCGGACCTCGGCGGTCAGTCGATCGAGGACTTCGGCCACGCGGTCGCGAAGTCGTGGGGCATCGGCTCGAAGGACAAGTCCGACGGCGTGCTGCTCGTGGTCGCGGTGAAGGAGCGCCAGGTCCGCATCGAAGTGCTCGGCGGGCTCGAAGGCGATCTCCCGGACGCGATGTGCGGCCGCATCATCGACATGGAGATCGTGCCGCGATTCCGCGCCGGCGACTCCGCGGGCGGCATCCGCGCCGGAGTCGACGCGATCATCGCGGCCGCCGGCGGCAACCCGATCCCGGCAATGGTCGAGTACCGCGCCTCGCGGCAGCGCAAGCACGGTCTGCCGATGGTGCTGTTCCCGTTGCTCTTGTTCGTGATCATCGCGATCACGCGTTCCGGCCGCGGCGGCGGGCGAGGAATCAGCCGGTTCGGACGACGACGCGGGGTCGGCGGGGTGAACCCGTGGATCCTCGGCGGCATGCTGGGCGGGATGGGCGGCGGATCCCCCGGAGGTTTCGGCGGCTTCGGCGGATCGGGCACGTCGGGCGGATCGGGGGGCTTCGGCGGCTTCGGCGGCGGCGGGCACAGCTACGGCGGCGGAGCGACCGGCCGATGGTGACCGACGTCGCGCTGCTCCTCTCCGATCCCGAATGGACTTCGGTCGTCCACGATCGCGGCACGCTCGGCCTCTGGCTCGCGCGCGGCGCGGAGGCGGCGTTCGGCGTCGTCCTACTCGCGCTCATCGTGCGCGCGTTGGTCGTCGAACGCCGGTATCGCGCGCGCGACGCGATGAACGAGTCCGACCTCGCGCATCTGCGCGAGGCGCTCGCCGCGGCCGAACGGCGCACGATCGGCGAGATCGTGCCGGTCGTCGTCGAACGTGCGGATGACCATCCGCAGGCGCCGTGGCGCGCGGCGGCGCTGTTCTTCCTCGGGGGCACCGGCTCGTTCGCGGCGGCGCTGCCGTGGAACACGCCGTCGTTGCTCGTCCTGAGTCAGCTCGGGTTCGGCTGCGTCGGCTTCGCGTTGGCGACGGCGCTGCGCGACTTCCGGCGCTGGTTCGTCACGGAAGCGCGCGCCACCGAGATGGCGGAAGAGCAGGCGGTGATCGAGTTCCAGCGCCTCGGCCTCGAGCACACCGCGGCGCGCAGCGGCGTTCTCCTGTTCGTCGCGCTGTTCGAGCGCCGCGCGATCGTCCTGGCCGACTCCGGTGTCGCCGAGAAAGTCGACGCGAGCACGTGGAGCGTCGCTTGCGATCGCGTGCTCGCAGGCATCCGGCACGGTTCGCTGAAGGACGGACTCGTCGACGGCATCGCGGAAGTCGGCCGGGTGCTCGCCGAGCACTTCCCGAGCAAGGACGGTGGACGCGACGAGATCCCGAATCGGATCATCGTGCGCGAGCGGTGAGCACGCTGCCCCACCGGCGCGTCACGGCGGCGTCGAACCCGGGCAGGCGGCGCAGCGAGTACGGCGCGGAGCCGGGCCGCATGCGGAACGTCGGTCGCGAGCGCTGCAGGAACTCGTTCGCGTCGACGTCGCGCCAGCCGTCACGGCCGAGCTCGACGACCGCTTCGGCGAACTGATCGCACAAGAGACGGCCGAGCTGCGGGAGATCGGCCTCCGGAATCAGCGCGCCGATCGCGCGCCGCAGGTTCGCCGGATCGTCCGCGAGTCCGGACAACGCGAGCAGCCGATCCGACGGGATCATGCGCCGCCCCTCCTTCTCGTTCACGACGCACGCATCGTGCAGCGCCGCGAAGCCGCCGCGCGCGACGATGCACGCGGTGACGAGGTAGCCGAGGCCGTAGACCTGCGTGCCGTCGTCGCCGGTCGCGCGCTCGAACACGCCGGCGTCGTCGAGCTCGAGCGCGCGCGTGAGCGGCAGCTCCGGCGCCGAGTCGATCAACAGCCGCACGTGCGCGCCGATGCGTCGATCACCGAAGCTGCGCAACGATCCGTCGCCCTCGATCTCGACCATCGCGTCGAGTCCGCCGCAGAACGCGGCCGCTTCGAGCAGCCGCCGCACGTGGTGATCCTGTCCGCCGTCGTCGACGAGGAGCGCGGCGCTCAGGTCGCAGACGCCTTCCTCGAGGATCCCGGGCAGCGGGTTCCAACTGTCGTCGAGCAGCACGTGCACCAGCTCGTGCGCGAGGTGCAGCTCGAGGCGATCGTCGTTCTCGCGCACCATCACCCGGCAGCTCGCGTGATCGGAGACCGCCGCGACGTGCTGCGGGTAGGAGATGCCCGCGCTCGACGTCAGGTCGTCGACGACCCACACCTCGACGCGGCACTCGCGCGTGCCCGGGAGGAGCGCGCGAACGCGCGGCACCAGCGAGTCGGCGAGCGCGGAGACTTCGGCGGCGCGGGAGCGCGTGTCGGCGCGCACGACGCCGAGGCGGCCCTCGAACATCGCGGCCGGCGGCGGCGGCGCCGCACAGGCGGAGAGCATCACGGCCAGCGCGAAGAACGCGAGGCGACCGATCGATCGATTTGGACCGCGGGGATGCATGAAGGACGGGCAAGGAATACCACCGATTCGCCGCCGCGGCCAACCCGATCGGCGAACTCCGAGAACTCCGGAGTTCCTGCCGCCGCAGGATCGCCAAATGGAGCGACAGACTCTCGCGGCAGGAACTCCCGCGGCCACGGGCCGCGCGGCGCGCAGCGCCGCATTCACGAGGTCAGATCCGAAGGTCCGCGCGAAGTCGCGGACCTTCGTCCGTGCTCCGGCTGCGCGCGACCGTCTCGCGAGGCCTGCGAACTGCGAGAACCCCCGACCTCCTGCCGCCGCAGGATCGCCAAATGGAGCGACAGACTCTCGCGGCAGGAACTCCCGCGGCCACGGGCCGCGCGGCGCGCAGCGCCGCATTCACAAGGTCGGGTCCGCGAACTCCGAAACCTTTGGGAGTTTTCGGTTGCCAGAGCCGACGCCTCTCCTAATGTCTTAGGAGTCACGACTCGGGAGACTCCTGACGATGCCGAAACGCCGGAAGACCCTCCTCACGAACCTCGAGCTCGAAGTCATGCGCTCGATCTGGGACGCGGGCGGCGAGCCGCAGACCGCGCGCGACGTCGCGGCGCGCATGAACGCCGGACGCCCGCGGCCGCTCGCCTACAACACGATCCAGACGATGCTGACGATCCTGCGCGACAAAGGCGTCGTCGCGTCGGTCGCCGGCCCGAGCCGCGCGCACCTCTATCGCGCGCGCGTCACGCGCGAGGAAGTGTCGACGTCGATGGTCGGCGACCTCGTCGAGAAGCTGTTCGACGGCAAGGTCCAGCCGCTCCTCGTCCATCTCGTCGGCGACGACCGCCTCTCGCGCAACGAGCTCGAGCGCCTGCGCCAGTTGATCGATTCGCAGCTCACCGACGAAGGACCGCCGCGATGATCGCGCTCTCCGGCCACCTCTTCCTCTATTCCGCCGGGCTCGTCGCGTCGGGAGTGATCGCGTGGATCGCGACCGTCGGCCTGCGCCGCGATCCGGTCGCGTGTCATCGGATGCTGGTCGCGATCCTGTATGCGTCGCTGCTCCTGCCGATCGCGCAGTTCGTCGTCGAGAACGTGGTGCCCGCGAACGCGCCGGCCGCGGCGACGATCGCGCGGCAGATCGCGCGCGGCCTGCTCGCGGCGGTGGTGGCGGCGCGCGCCGCCGCGGTCGATCCGATCGCCCCG
>CAZBOK010000084.1:0-13950 GCA_964493525.1 uncultured Phycisphaeraceae bacterium
GGCGCGTAGCCCCCATGTTCCGGTGGCGAACGCCACGCCCGCGGCGCCAGCCGCAAGCCCGCAGCGCCAGCTGCAAATTCCCAACTGAAGATCGCACCGAAATCCGTCGATCGATCCCGCGGGAGGTCCCACATGGCGCCGGTTGCGATCCGCTCGCTGATCACGTTCGTCGCCGCGGTCGCGACCTTCTACTTCGTGCTGTGGGTTCCGGGCTCGCTGCTCTCGCTGCTCGGGCCGTTCGAGATCCTCGCACCGCTGCTGGCGCTCGCGTGCGCGGCGAGCGTGGGGAAGTTCGCCTGGCGTCACTCGGCGTCGCTCGAGGGCGGCATGACGGTGTACGCGGGGATGGGCGCGCTCATCGTGGGCGGCGTGGGGTTCGTGGGCGGCTTCTTCGGCCCGATGATCTTCGCGCCGGAGGCGAACCAGGGCCCGCTGCTGGGACTCTTCATCACCGGCCCGGGCGGAGCGGTCATCGGGGCGATCGGCGGCGCGCTGCTGCGCTCGGCACGCGGCGGCGCGCACTGATCGCGCGCCGCGACCCGTCACGAAGGAACGAATTCGAACAGAACTCGCGGGACGTCCGCACTTCCAATCGGATGGAGGAGCGACGATCCTTTCGTCACCTCCAACTCTGAAGAAGAAGGAGTCCCGATGTCCCGCACATCGTTCCTCATCGCTACCGGTCTGTCCACGTTGCTCGCCCCGGCGCTGCTGCGCGCCGAGCCGGTGCACGCGACGAACCTCCCGCCCGGCCTCGCGCTTCCGCACGCGATCGTCCCGAACGTCGGCCAGTTCGACGCGCGGGCGCGCTTCGTCGCGAAAGATGGCGGGATGGCCGCCTTCTTCACCGACGAGGGTTGGCGCATGAGCTTCGCCCCGCGGGACGGCGTTGGCGCCAACCTGTTCTTCACGTTCGAGGGCGCGGACCGCACGGCTCGCACCGAGGGCGTCGACGCGGTCGACGGCACGTTCAACTGGTTCATCGGCTCGGATCCGTCGGCATGGCGATCGGACGTCCCGGGATATCGCGGCCTGCGATGGCATGACGTCTACCCGGGCGTCGACGTGCACGCGTGGACCGAGAACGGCGCGCTCGAGTACGACTTCGAGTGCGCGCGCGCGAGCGACGTCGCGAGCATCGTGGTGCGGCTCGATGGCGCCGATCACATCGACGTCGCCGACGACGGCAGTCTGTCGATCGCGACGAAGCAGGGCGTGCTCCGGCAGGACGCGCCGCGCGTGTTCTCGCTCGACGAGAACGGCGCTCGCACTCCGATCGCGTGCCGCCTGGTCGCACGTGGTGCGAACCGCTTCGGCTTTGACGTGGGATCGGTCGACGGCGATGCGCGCATCCTGGTCGACCCGGCGATCCAGTACTCGACGTACCTGGGCGGCGCGAGCGGCGACGAGGTGCACGGCATCGCGGTGAATTCGAGCGGCCACGCCTTCGTCGTGGGAACGACGTCCTCGGCAGCCTTCCCGACGACGGCCGGCGCGTTCGACACGACGCTCGGCTTCACCGACGCGTTCCTGGTCCGCTTGAGCGCGCCGGGCAACTCGGCGTTCGTCGCCACGTTCCTCGGCGGCGGCGGCAGCGTCGATGCCGCAGCGGACGTCGCGCTCGACTCGACCGGCCAGATCGTCGTGGTGGGGAACTCGCAAGCCACGATCTTCGGCGCCGACTTCCCGACGACGCCCGGCGCGTTCGACACGGTCCACAGCGGCGGCTCGAACACCGACGGCTTCGTGACGAAGTTCAACAGCACCGGCTCGGCGCTCGTGTTCTCGACTTTCCTCGGCGAGTCGCTCACGGAAGTGAAGGCCGTCGCGGTCCGGCTCGGCGACAACACGGCGTACGTGACGGGCACGACGTCCACCCCCGCGTTCCCCGTCACCGCGGGCGCGTTCGACACCACGTTCGGCGGCGGCGTGTTCGCGTTCGACGCGTTCGTCACGCACCTGAACAACACCGGCACCGCGCTGGTCTACTCGGGCTTCATCGGCGCGAGCAGCTCGGAGGTCGGCAACGACATCGCGGTCGACTCGGCGGGCAACGCCTACGTCTGCGGGCTCACGCTCGCGCCCGGCTTCGGCGGCACGGCGGGCGTCATCGACACGACGCCGAGCGGCGCGTTCGTCGTCGGCATCAACCCGGCGGGCTCGAGCGTCTCGTTCGCGACCGGACTCGGCGCGGCGGATGAAGCGACGGGCATCGCGTTGTCGGGCAGCGATCTCGTCGTGACCGGCTGGACGCAGAACGGGCTGCTCACGTCGGCGACGGCGTACGACTCGAGCTTCAACGGCGGATCGACCGACGCCTTCGTGGTGAAGATCGACAACGCGGCGACGACGCTGAAATACGGCACCTACCTCGGCGGCTCGAGCGACGATCGCGGCTTCGACGTCACGGTCGACGCGCGCGGCAACGCGATCGTGATGGGCGGCACGACGTCGGCAAACTTCCCGGTCACGCCCGGCGGTCCGCAGCAGACGTTGTCGGGTCCGTCCGACGCGTTCTTCGCGAAGCTCGACCCGAAGGGCGAAGTGCTGATGGAGTCGTCGTTCCTGGGCGGCAGCGGCGACGAGGCTCCCGCTGCGCCCGGCGGGCTCGCGACCGCGCCGTCCGGCGTGGCGACCGACTCGAGCGAGGCGGCGTACATCGCCGGGTTCACGTCGTCGGCGAACTTCCCGACGACGGCGGGCGCGTTCGACGTCTCGGCGAACGGATCGAGCGACGGGTTCGTGACGAAGGCCGCGACGCGCACCTGCGCCGGCGATGCATCGGCTTCGAACTACGGCGTCGGCAAGCCGGGCGCGGCGGGCATCCCGCTGCTGACGTCGGTGAACCCGCCGTACATCGGCGCGACGACGTCGGTGCGCATCACGAACGCGAAGCCGTTCGCGTCGTCGATCCTCTTCCTCGGCGTCGCGCCGCTCGCGCTCCCGTTCGACGGCGGCACGCTGCTCGTGAACCCGGCGCTCGTGATCAACCTGCCGCCGTTCGACGCGGCCGGCACGCTCACGCTGACCGCGACGATCGCCGACGATCCGTCGTTCTGCGGCGTCGCGATCTACCACCAGGTGATCTTCCAGGATCCCGCGGCGGTCGGCTTCTACCACACGGCCCAGACGAACGGCCTGGTGCGCACGCTCGGTTCGTGATGAGGGACGCCGGGGCGGCGTCACCGACCGGTGTTCGTGCCGCCGCCCAGGTCGATCTTCTGCTTGCCGGCGATGTTCGCTCCGGTGAGCGAGAGCGTGTCATCGCCGGAGCCCGCATCGACGTGCAGACCGCCGCGAACGAGCGAGCTGAACACGTGGATGACGTTCGTCCCGTTGCCGGCGTCGATGCGGACGTCCCCGCCGACGATCGCCTCCGCGGTGACCGACAGCGAATCGTCCTCTCCGCCGCCGACGATGCGCACGTCGCCGCGGATGGTGGTGAGATCCACGGCGAACAAGTCGTCACCCGAACCGCCCGTGTAGAGCACGTCGCGATCGACGCGGACGCCGCTCACGAGGGCGAAGTGGTTCTCGCCGTCGGGCGCGGATCCGAGCGAGAAGCGCGTCCGGCCGCCGAGCGCGAACTTCGCCTTGCCGGCGATCACGGACGCATCGATCGTGACCGAGTCGACTCCCGTGCCCGACACGAACGTGAGGCTGCCGATGTCGACGCGTCCGAGCGCGATCGTCGAGTCGCCGTCCGAGTCGGTGAACCGTGTCTTGCCCCGGATCCGTGACTCACCGACCCCGACGATGTCCGAGCCGGGACTCTCAAAAACCGAGAGGTCCCCGAACACGTCGCTCCAAGTCGCGCCGATCGAGTCGTTCCCGGGGCCCGATCCCGGCGCCGAGCGCGTCGACGCGGAAGTCGCGCTTCACGTCGGTGGTCCGCATCGCGAGGGTCGACACGCCGCTTCCGGAGGTCCGGGTCCGGAGGTCACGCGCGACGCGCGCTGCGTGGATCGTGAACGAATCCGCCGCGCCGCCGCCGATCCGTTGATCGTCGTGCTCGCCCCCGGCGCGACGCGGAACTCGTGCGTCTCGGCGAGGCCGGTCTGGTCGATCGTCACGATGTCCGAATCGCTGCTGCCGACGACCTGGAGCGAGCCGCCGGAGACGGAGACCGACGCGTCGCCGGCGAGCGCGGCGCGTCCGATCAGGAACAGGACGAGAGCGACGGGGACGATCGACATGTCGCGGCGCCGGTGGGGATCGTGCGCGAACTCACGGACCGCTGTTCGCGCCGCCGCCGAGGTCGATGTGACGCTGGCCGGCGATCTGGGTGCTCATCAACGACAACGAATCGTTCCCGCCGCCCGCGCGCACCCGCAGATCGCGGCCGATCGCGCCGTCGACCCACGAGATCGTGTTGTTTCCGCTGCCCGCGTCGACGAACGCGTCGCGATCGACGTGGTCCGCCGACTCGAACGTCAAGGCGTCGTCGCCCGTCCCCAGCTCGAGGTGCAGCGCGGCGAACTCGGACGCGTCCACGCCGAACAGGTCCGCGCGGCCGCCCAGCGAGGCGCGCAACTCGCCGAGGACGATCGCGTGGGTGAACCCGAGCTGATCGACGGCGGGCCCGCCTTCGACCCGGAGGTCGCCGCTGACCCGCACCATGTCGAGCGCGACGGAGTTCTTCTGGCCCGCCGTGGCCGTGCCGAGCGCGATGCCCAGATCGCCGCCGACGTGGCCTTGCGACAGCCCGATCACGTCATCGTCGCCGGCCGTGTCGATGCGCAGATCGCGCGCGCAGGAGAATCCGGTCGCCGCGAACTGATCGTCGCCCGCGCCGAGCGCGACGCTGACGTCGTCGAGGAACGTGGTGCCGCTGCCGAAGTTGATGTTGTCGCCCGCGGCGCCGCCCGTGATGCGCACGCTCTTCTCGAACTGCATCCCGAGGAGCGACAGCTCGATCGTCCCGACCCCGAACTTGAAGCGCGCGGGCCCGCGAACGATCGACTGCGTGACCAGGAAGTCCTCGAACCCGTTGGCGCCCTCCATCGTCAAGGCGCCGATCGTGGAGTTCACGATCGCCGGAGTCGCGTTGCCGTCGTGGTCGGCGAATCGAACCGGTCCGTCGACGATGCTGGAATCGATGGTGGCGCCGTCCTCGCCCGAGCTGCCGCGCATGGTGCATCGTCCGTGAACCTGTGAGTACGAGATCACGAGGCCGTCACTCCCGTCGCGCGGATCGAACAGGACGTCACCGTCGACGATCGACTGCGAGTAGAGCCCGGCGATGTCGCCGCCGACGGCGTCGCTTCCGCGAACGCGGAAGTCGCCGTGCACGATCGTCTCGTTGAGGTTGGCATTGACGGGCTGTCCGTTCGCGTCGACCCGCACGTCCCGCTTCACGGTGCAGCTGACCATGCTGAACGCGAGAGATCCCGATGGCCCGCCGCGGACCACGACGTCGCGCGGCAGGACGGCGTTCAAGAGGTGGTAGCCGTCCGACGGGCTGCCGCCCGCCTCGATCACGACGTCGCGCTTCACGCCGTTGAACGTCTGTGCGCTCGCCGAACCGTTGATCGTCGTCGACGGCCCGGGTGTCACGCGGAACTCGTGCGGGTCGGTGAGACCGATCTGATCGATGATCACGCTCTCGGCGCCCGGGCCGCCGATGACCTTCAACGACCCGCCGGAAACGGTCACGGACGCGTCCGAGACGGTGAACGCGAGCGCCGAACCGGAGCAGGAAAGCGTTGCGAACAGAACGGCGACGAAGCGCATGGATCGACCTCCCGGAGGGATCGTTGCAGCTCGCGCGATCCGCGCGGCTCCTCGGCCAAGATAAACGAGACGAACCGGCGCGACCCGGCCTGGGCGCCGCGCGCGCGGGTAGTCTGCCGCGCCCATGGGCCGACGCATCTCGATCCCGCTCACCACGCAGATCTTCATCGGCCTCGCCGCCGGCATCCTGCTCGGCGCCTGGATCCACCACGGGCTCGGCGCGAACGCGGAAGTGATCCGCTGGCTGCAGGTGGTCTCGAGCGTGTTCCTGAAGCTGATCAAGATGATCATCGCGCCGCTCATCTTCGCGATGCTCGTCGTCGGCGTCGCGAGTTCGGGGCACATGAAGGAAGTGGGGCGCATCGGCCTGAAGGCGATCGTCTACTTCGAGATCGTCACGACGCTCGCGCTCGGGGTGGGGCTCCTCGCGGTGAACGTCGTGCGCCCCGGGGCGGGAGTGAACCTGCCTGCGGAGATGAGCCCCGAAGCTCAGGAGTTCGCGAAGAACGCGGCGAAGCTCACGCCGCAGGACCACGTGGTCGAGATCTTCCCGACCAGCATCGTGAAGGCGATGGCCGAGAACAACGTGCTGCAGATCGTCGTCTTCAGCCTGTTCTTCGCCGCGGCGGTGCTCGCGCTCCGGGAGCGCGGGCGGCTGATCGTCGCGGCATGCGAGGCGCTGTCCGAGGCGATGTTCAAGTTCACCAACATCGCGATGCGCTTCGCTCCGTTCGGCGTCGGCGCGGCGATGGCGGTGACGGTGGGCGGCAAGGGCCTGTCGGTTCTCGCGCACCTCGGACTGCTCGTGCTGACGCTCTACGGTGCGCTCGTCGTGTTCATCGTCGTCGTGCTCGGCGCCGTCGCGCTCGTCATCCGCCTGCCGATCCGCGAGTTCGTGCGGCAGGCGAAGGAGCCGTTCCTGCTCGCGTTCACCACGACGTCGAGCGAGTCGGCCCTGCCGCGCGCGCTCGAGAACATGCAGCGGCTCGGCGTGCCGAAGAAGATCGTGAGCCTCGTGCTGCCGCTCGGGTACAGCTTCAACCTCGACGGCTCGACGCTCTACCTCTCGCTCGCGACCGTGTTCGTGGCGCAGGCCGTGAACAAAGACCTCTCGATCGCGCAGCAGCTGTTGATTTGCCTCACCCTGATGCTGACCTCGAAGGGGATCGCGGCGGTGCCGCGCTCGTCGCTCGTCGTCCTGTCGGGGACGCTCGTCACGTTCGGACTGCCGCTCGAAGGCGTGGTGCTGATCCTCGGCGTCGACACGTTGATGGACATGGCGCGCACCGCCACCAACGTGCTCGGCAACTGCATGGCGACCGTCGCCGTCGCGAAGTGGGAGGGACAGTTCCCGTCGCGTGAGGCCGGGGCGCCGCCGTCCGTGCCTCCGGTGTCGCAGGGCCAGTGAGCGTCGCGGACGACTATCGCCGCCAGTTCGCGTGGCGCGCATGGCCCGTCGCGCTCGATCTCCTCCCGCCGCTCGCGGGCCGCACCGTTCTCGACCTCGGGTGCGGAGTCGGCGATCTCGCCGCGGAACTCTCCCTGCGCGGCGCGCGGGTCATCGGCATCGACGGGAACGAGGAGCTGCTCGCCGTCGCGCGGGCTCGCGGCATCGCGAACGCCGAGTTCCGCGCGGGCGACCTGCATCGACCACTCGCGATCGAAGCGCCCGTCGACGGCGTGTGGGCGAGCTTCGCCGCCGCGTACTTCGTCGACCTCGGCGCCGCGATCGAGCGGTGGGCGCGCGTCCTTCGGGACGGCGGCTTCGTGGCGCTCACCGAGATCGACGATCTGTTCGCGCACGAGCCGCTCTCGTCACGCGCCCGCGCCGCGTTCGCCGCTTACGTGGACGATGCGCTCGCGCACGCGCGGTACGACTTCCGATCGGGGCGCAAGCTGCGCGCGTCGCTCGAGCGCGCGGGCTTCTCGATCGATCATGAAGTGGAGTTGGCCGACCGCGAGCTGGCGTTCGACGGCCCTGCGGATCCCGGAGTCGTCGCGGCATGGCGCACGCGGCTCGACCGCATGCAGCTCCTGCGCAACGCGTGCGGCGCGGAGTTCGAGGCGGTCCGCGACGAGTTCCTCGCCTGCCTCGCGCGGCCCGATCACCGAGCGAGCGCGCGTGTGGTCTGCTGCGTCGCGAGGCGAGCGCGCGGTTAGCGTCCGGCCGAGACGGGCTTCGGCCGGCGCACGTCGCGCGCGAGACCGAGCTTCTCGAGAGTGAAGATGACCCACCAGCCGACGTCGATCTGGCGCCAGGTCCACCCGAGGCGCGCCGACGTCTGGTGCGCGTGGTGGTTGCCGTGCCAGTTCTCGCCCTGGAACGACTGCACGATCGCGAGCCAGCGCAGGTTGCGGGAGGAGTCCTCGCCGGGCGCCACCTTCTTCATGTGCGCGAGCGAATTCACGAAGCACTGGCCGTGCAGCGAGAACGTGAGGCGGATCGCGCCGAGCCAGAAGAACGCGGGCCAGCCGAACGGGAGGCCGACGCAGAACGAGACCGCGAGGATCGCGATCTGCCAGCGCGACCAGAACCGGTAGAAGCCTTTGTCGAGGTCGGGCGCCCAGCGCGGGATCGAACTCTGCGAGGATTGCCAAAGCCAGCGCAGGTGCGACCACCAGAAGCCTCCGACGCGCGGGCTCGAGATGTCATCCGGCGTGTCGGCCTTCGCGTGATGCAGGCGATGGTTCGCGACCCAGCTCGCGGGCGCGCCGGAGCCGTTGAAGATCGCGAGCGCGATCAGGGCGAACTCGACGACGGGATGCAGCTTGAGCGCGCGGTGTGCGAGCCCGCGGTGATATCCCACCGTCGTGCCGAGTCCGCCGAGCCACATGAGCGCGTAGGCGCTCAGGAACACCGGCCAACCCGGGAGCGGGAACAGGATCAACCCCGCGATCGCGAACGCGTGGATCCAGACGATCCAGAACAGCGTCCACCCCTCGCCGACTTGCCAGCGCAGCCAGCTCCAGGTCCAGGGAATCGTTTCGATTGCACCGGCGCGGTTCAGACCTCGCGACGCGGCAGGGGGCGTTTCGACGACGGATGAATTCAAACGGCTGCGCTCGGATTGCGGTGGATGACGCTCGCGACCCGGATGCGCTCGAGTCTCTTGCTGAACCCGAGCGGCGTCAGTGCGCTCGGCCTGCACAACTCCAAGGTGCAGTGAGTAGCAAAGTGTAGTGACGCGCGCCTCGCAGCGGGCGCGAAACTTCCGAACGGTTGGCGTTCGAGTCGGTGTTACTGAGTAGCGGAGAGCAGGTGCGGGAATACCTTCCCGACCTTCTTCAACAGATACTCGCCATACGTGCCCTCGAACGCGTGCACGCTCGACTTGTCCCAACGCTCGGCTGCGTCGTCCTGCAATGGTCCGTCGACGGCGATCGGCTCGACGCGCGCGAAGAAGTTCGGATCGAAGAAGAACGCGAACGACACGCGATCGCGGGGCGCGCGATTCATCACGCGATGCGGCGTCGAGCGGAACGCGCCGCGCGTCATGCGGTCGAGCATGTCGCCGATGTTGCACACGAATGTGCCGTCGACCGGCGGCACCGCGACCCAGCGCGAACGCGATCGCACTTCGAGGCCGCCGGCGTCGTCCTGCCGGAGGATCGTGAGCAACCCGTAATCGGTGTGCTCGCCGACTCCCCACGTGCCGGCCGGCGCGCCGGCGGCGCTCGGGTAGTTGAAGATGCGGAACAGCACGAGCGGATCGCGCGTGAGGTGCGACGCGAACCACGACGCGTCGAGTCGCAGCGCGAGCGCGATCCCCTCGAGGAGCCGATGACCGAGCGCCGTCATTGCGTCGATCCACGCGAGCACGGCGTCGCGCAGCTCGGGAACTTCCGCCGGGAACAGGTTCGGGCCGTGCAGGGGCGTCCGCGCGCGGACCGCCGGGTGATCGTGCGCGAGCTCCGAGCCGAAGTAGAGGCCCTCCTTGCGATCGGGCATGCCGGAGGTCAGCTCCTCGCCGACGCGGAACCAGCCGCGCCATGCGCGCCCGCCGTGCGCCATCGAGATCCGCGACTTGGTCGGGTCGTCCAGCGCGAAGAAGCGCCGGCTCGCGGCGTCGAGGCGCCGCTCGAGCGCCGGGTCGACGCCGTGACCGACGATCGAGAAGAACCCGCTCTCGCGGCACGCAGCGCCGATCTCCCGCGCGACGGCCGCGCGCGCCGGCGTGCCGGCGACGAGCGCGCTCACGTCGATCAACGGGATGCTCGCGAAGTCGGCGCGCTCGGAGCTGCTCATGGCGGTGCGATCGTACTCGCGCGAACATTCGCTTGCCCTCGACGTCGCGGGGCGCGAGAACGTCGCGATCATGGTCGACCGCAGCGTCACGATCACCGAGTCGGTCCGCGTTGCGCGCCCGCCGGCGGAGGTGTTCGACTTCACCCAGGACTTCGCGCGCCGCGTCGAATGGGATCGATCGATCCTCGGCGCCGAGGTTCTCGCCGCCGCGCCGGCGCCGCGCGTGCGGGTCCGCGGGGCCGGAGGCCTGCGCGCCGTGTTTCGCTACCGGCAGTTCGAGCGGCCGGTGCAGACGAGCCTCGTGCTCGAAGAGGTCGAATCGGCGGTGATCGCGGGCGGCGGCGGTTCGTGGCGCTACACGGCGGAGGACGGCGGCAACGCGACGCTGTGGACGCAGACGAACACGCTGATCGTGCGGTCCGGCTGGTGGCGCGCGCTGCTCGTGCCGCTCGTGCGCCGTCAACTGCGTGCCGCGACGATCGACGCGATGCGGCGGGCGCGCGAGCGGATCGAGGGGGCGGGACCGACCGGCGCCGCGTGATCGCGCCGCGCGCGGCGATCAGGGCGCGTCGAGCGCGGCGAGTTCGCGCGCCACGCGTTCGGTGGTCGCGGCGTCGTTCTGTTCCTTCGCGAGTGCGGCGCGGAACTCGAGCGCCGTCCGCACCGCGTGATGGAAACGTTCGACCTGCGCGGCGTGTCGCTTGGCGGCCTCTTCGGGCGTCTCGAGGAAGACGTCCTTCACCGTGTCGGTGACGGTCGACTGCGCGGTCTTCGCGGTCCCGGTGACGAGCTCGGTTCCCTTCTCGACGGTTCCCTTCAGCAGGTCGAAAGCGCCGGTGCCGATCGACTTCGCGGTGTCGACGACGGCGCCCGGGATCTCGTCGGGGTTCTTCGCGAGGTTCCCGACGCCGGTCGCCGTGTCGCGCGCGCCGTCGACCACCGACTCGACGGCGTTCGTCGTCGCGTCGACCGCCGCGACGCCGGCGCGGCCGAGGGAATCGATCGCGCGTTCGCCGCCTTCGACGACGGCGCCGGCGACGCCGATCGCGGCGTGGCCGAGGCGACGCGCCTTCTCCGCCGGGACGCGCGCGAGCAGGCCGCGGGGATCCTCGACCTGCGGGGAATCGATCGGCCCGTTCACCGCGACGTGCATCCGCTCGCCGCCCGACGACAGCGTGTTGATCCCGGTGGTGATGCGCCGGTCCGCGAGCGAGAGATCGGCCGCGACGTCGACGAATCGACCGCCGATCAGCGTGCGGACTTCCGTGCCGCGGGAGCCGAGCGGACCGAGATCGAGACCGACGACTTCGAACCGCGCCCGCACGCTCGCCGGAGCGTCCGGCGGCGTCGCGATCGCGGCGGCCAGGACGAGCGGCGCGGCCTCGCCGTCGCCGGCCCGCAGCGTCGCGCGCACGCGGAGGTCGGCGTCGCGATCGGCCGGCGCACCGAGCACGAGGTCGGCGAGCGTCGCGTCGAGATCGTCGAGGGAGAACGCGAGCGCGGACCCGTCCGTGGAGCGGTCGGTCAGCGTCACGCGCGCGCCGCGCAGCTCGATCGATCGCAGCGCGACGCGCGCCGGCTTCCCGGTCGCCGGGGCGTGCACGCGCGCTTCGTCGAGGTTCAAGCGCCCGTCGGGCGCGAACGCGAGGCGCACGATCGCGCCCGGAGCGATCAGCGCCGAAACCTGCGGGAGATCCGTCATTCCCGCGATCGACACGAGCGAGCCGTGCGCGGTCGGGATCTCGAGCAGCGGTTCCGCACCGAATCCCGGCGCGTCCGCGATCCGCAGGTCCTTCACTTCGACGGCGAGCGAGAGGACGTCGACCGTCACGTCGCCGACGGTGACCTCGGTCGTGAACGATGCCCGCAGCGCGCGGAGCAACCGGTCGCGGGCGATCGAATCGGCGGCGCGGTCGACGGCGAACGCGGCCGCGGCGGCGACCACGATCAGCACGGCGAGGACACGTCGGATGCGCATGACCGATGCAGCTCGCAGGATTCGGCGATCCGCGTCAAGAACCTATGCACGCCGCCGGACGCAATGGTGTCGAATCCTCACGCTCGACCGTTCCCTTGCCGGTAGCGAACATGGACCACCGCTGGACGCGTGCGGATCTGAAGCCGGACATCCTTGCGGGCCTCGTCGTCGGCGTGATGGCGCTGCCGCTCGCCATGGCGCTCGCGATCGCGAGCGGCGTCCCGCCGCAGCACGGGCTCTACACGTCGATCGTCGCCGGCGCGGTCTGCGCGCTGTGCGGCGGCTCGCGATTCAACGTGAGCGGTCCGACCGCCGCGTTCGTCGCCCTGCTCGTTCCGATCGCGGCGCGCTTCGGAGTGGGCGGCCTCCTGGTCGCGACGCTGATGGCGGGCGTGATCCTGCTCGCGATGGGCTTGTCGCAGCTCGGGCGCCTCGTGCAGTTCATCCCGTACCCGGTGACGACGGGGTTCACCGCCGGCATCGCCGTCGTGATCGCGACGCTGCAGATGAAGGACTTCCTCGGCCTCGACGTCGTCGTGAACCAGTCGCACTTCGCCGAGAAGTTCGCCGCGCTCGCGCGCGCGGTGCCGACCGCGAACATTCCCGACTGCGCGGTGGGAGTCACGACGCTCGCGCTCCTGATCCTCCTGCCGAAGGTCGTCAAGCGATTGCCGTCGGCGCTGATCGCGCTGCCGATCGCGGCGTTGCTCGGCGTGGCGATCGAGCGCTTCTTCCCCGGCTCGCAGCTCGCGACGATCGGGAGCCGCTTCACGTGGACCGACGCCGCGGGCGCCGCGCACCGCGGGATCCCCGACGTCCTGCCCAACTTCGCGCTGCCGTGGCGGCTGCCGGACGCCGCCGGGGTCGTGCACGAGTTCACGTTCGAGCGCTTCCGCGAGCTGCTCGGGCCCGCGCTCACCATCGCGCTGCTCGGCGCGATCGAGTCGCTCTTGTGCGCGGTCGTCGCGGACGGGATGGCGGGCACCAAGCACGACCCGAACCGCGAGCTGATCGGCCAGGGGCTCGGCAACATCCTCGCGCCGTTCTTCGGCGGCATCGCCGCGACCGGCGCGATCGCGCGCACCGCGACCAACGTCCGCTCGGGAGCGAAGTCGCGCTTCGCCGCCGTCTTCCACGCGATCGTCGTGCTGCTCGCGATGCTCGTGCTCGGCCGGTGGCTCGTGTACTTGCCGATGTCGGCGCTCGCGGCCTTGCTGTTGATCGCGGCGTGGAACATGAGCGACGCGCGCCACTTCGTCTACATGGTGAAGATCGCGCCGCGCAGCGACCTCGCGGTGCTGCTCACGTGCTTCGTGCTGACCGTGATCTTCGACATGGTGCTCGCGGTCGGCGTCGGCGTCGTTCTCGCGGCGCTCCTCTTCATGCAGCGCATGGCCGACATCTCGTCGACGCGACTCGTCCCGCCGACCGAGACGCACGAGCACGACCTCCCGCCCGGCGTGCTGTTCTACGAGATCGCGGGGCCGCTCTTCTTCGGAGCGGCGGAGAAGGCGGCGTCGGCGCTGCGGCGGATCCACGACGAGTGCCGCGTCGTGATCCTGCACCTCGGCGACGTGCCGGTGATGGACGTGTCGGGGCTCGTCGCGCTGCGCTCCGCGATCCGCCAGTTGCGCAACTCGGGCGCCCGCGTGATCGTCGCCGGATTGCAGGAGCAGCCGCGGATCGTCATCCATCGCGCGCAACTGCGGAGCGCGGACGGCGGGGTGCAGGTGTTCCACCACCTCGAGGAAGCGATCGGGAGCGTGCGCGAGGAAGCGGGGATGCCGAAGGTCCCGCGCAGTCGGATGGGACCGGAGACTGCGGCGCTGATGTGAATCGAGCGTGCCCGCGCACGGAAACGAATCCGCGCGGACGCTCAGCCGATCGCCGACTTCAACTCCCGCGCGAGCGCATCGATCGCGACCGACTTGCTCCCGCCGCTCTTCAAGTCCTTCACCTGCGCCTCGCCCTTCGCCCATTCGTCGTCGCCGAT
>CAZBOK010000085.1:0-13932 GCA_964493525.1 uncultured Phycisphaeraceae bacterium
ACCGTCTCGCGGCGCGTCATCCTCGTGAAGGGCGACGTCGTCGTCATCGCGGCCGGCTCGCGCCCGCGCGCGCCGGCGGACGTTCCGGTCGACCACGAACACGTGCTCGACAGCGATTCGATCCTCTCGATGATCTATCTGCCGCAGACGCTGACCGTGCTCGGCGGCGGGGTGATCGCGTGCGAGTACGCGTCGATCTTCGCCGCTCTCGGCGTGAAGGTGACGATCATCGATCGCGCCGACGTGCCGCTGAAGTTCCTCGACCCGGACCTCACCAGCCGCTTCCTCCGCACCTTCCAGACGCTCGGCGGTCGCTTCATCGGCGGTCGCGCGGTGAAGAAGGTGGAGTGGGACGGAGTGCAGTCGGTGACCGCGCAGCTCGAAGGCGGCATCGAAGTGAAGTCGGACAAGCTCCTGTGTTGCCTCGGCCGCATCGCGAACGTCGACGACCTCGACATCGGCGCGCTCGGCTTGAAGCCGAACGAGCGCGGGCTGATCAGCGTCGACGAGAACGGCCGCACGGCGGTGCCGCACGTGTACGCGATCGGCGACGTCGTCGGTCCGCCGTCGCTGGCGTCGACCTCCGCCGATCAAGGCCGTCGCGCGATCTGCGCCGCGTTCGGTCTGAAGCCGACGCACGCGCCCGAGACGATCCCGATGGGCATCTACACGATCCCGGAGATGGCGTCGGTCGGACTCACCGAGGCGGACGCCGTCGCGAAGTACGGCGCCGCGATCGTCGGTCGCGCGTCGTTCTCCGAGCTCGCGCGCGGCCAGATCGCCGCGCTCGACGACGGGCTGCTGAAGCTCGTGTGCGACCCGGACGGCGGCAAGCTGCTCGGCGTGCAGATCGTCGGCGAAGGTGCATCGGAATTGATCCACGTCGGACAAATGGCGCTCATCGCCGGCGACGACGTCGACGTCTTCGTCGACAACACGTTCAACTTCCCGACGCTCGCCGAGGCGTACCGGGTCGCGGCGCTCGACGTCGTGTGGCGCCGCCAGCGCGAGTTGACCGCCGCGGCACATTGACGCCGCGCGATCCGCCTTCCAAGATCCGCGCCCTCGCACGGCCGCACGTCGCGGCCGCGCGTCCTGTCATTGGCGGAGGAAGTGGGATGAACGTGCGCTCGATCGTCTGCGGTCTCGGTCTCGTGGCCCTCACCGCGTGCGGCTCGACTCAGAAGCAGGCGAGCCCGGACGACATGCAGAAGTTGATGCAGGACGCGGCGGCATTCGCGGCCCCCGGCAAGGAGCACGCGGAGCTCGCCGCGACCGCGGGCACGTTCGACGTCGAAGCGTCGATGGACATGGGAGAAGGGCCGGCGAAGTCGGCGTTGAAGTCGGAGCGCACGGCGATCTGCGGCGGCCGCTTCGTCCTCGAGCGCGACAGCGGAACGATGATGGGGATGCCGTTCGAAGGGTGCGGCATCACCGGGTTCGACAACCGCACGCAGGAGTACATGACGGTGTGGATGGACTCGATGGGCACCTACATGATGTCCGCGCGCGGCAAGAAGGACCCGAAGACCGGCTGGGTCGAGATGCGCGGCACGGTGACCGACTCGATCACGCCCGACGGCCGTCCGTGGATGATCCGCACCAAGTACGAGAGTGCGAACAAGTTCATGAGCGAGCTGTGGGATTCGATCCCGGACGCGCCGAACGGCAAGCTCGTGATGCGGAAGGTCGGGGACATGACGTCGACGCGCGCGAAGTGATCGCGCGGCGCGCCGCGCGTCAACCGCCGCCGGCCGGCTTCGTGTCGTCCGGCGGCAGTTGCCCCGGTTGCGCGGGTTGCGTCAGTTCGGGGAGGAACGGCGCGAGGACTTCGCGAATGGTCGGGACGTTCAGCACGGCCGGATGCTCGTGCACGACGATCGCGACGACCTCCTGCATCTTCGCGCGATCACCGACCACGGTGTACGCGCGCATCGCGACGGTCAGCGTGCGGAGGTTCGTCGGCGCGAGACGGCGCGCGCTGTCGACGTGGCTCAGCGCCTCGGTGACGTTGCCGAGGTCGAGCGCGGTCTCGGCGAGCCGGTTGTGCACCTCGACGATCGAGTCGTCCTTCTCGAGGACGCGGCGGTAGAGCGCGGCGGCGGTCGCGCGGTCGCCCTCGTCCCACGACTTGTTCGCTTCGGCCATCAACTGCTCGACGGCCGCGATCTCCGGAGCGCCGACGGGCGGTGCGCCGCCCGCGCCTCCCGCGCCGCGAGAGCCGAACCCGAGCGCGCCGACCGCGCCGTTCCAGAGGTCGGTGCTCGCCGGCAGCTTTCGCGACGCCCAGCCGACGCCTTGCGCCGCGAGTGCGCCCCACCAGGTCGGCACGCCGACCGCCGATCGCGGAGCGTCCGACCCGTTCGCGACCGGCTGAGTCGCCGCGGCTTCGTCGCCGCGATTCAGCAACGCCCACGCGCGCGGGTTCTGCTTGTTGATCTGCTTCGCCTTCTCCCAGCACGCGCGCGCCATCTTCGTCATCGTCGGATCGGTCGCGCCCTCGATCTCGTAGAGCAGGCCCTGCAGCACCCACGCCTCGTCGTCGTCCTGGTTCTTCAACAGCTCCGTCACGCGCGCTTGCGCGATCGCGATCATCTCCTCGCGGCGTCGCTGCGTCGGCGCGTCGGTCGCGAGCTCCACGCAGATGCGCGTCGCCTCGCGGAAGCACTCGGCGTCGGACGTGTCGCCCTGCGGCTGCGCGCGGAGGTCGGCGATCGCGGCGTCCTGCTCGCGCGCGTTCCCGTAGCGGCAGCGCGCGATGGCGCTCCACTGACGCGCGGAGGGTTGCTTCGGATCGAGCGTGATCGCCGCGTCGAACTCGGCGAGCGCCTGCTCGAGATTCTCGAGCCGGTAGAAACACTTCCCGCGCCAGACGTGCGCGTCCGCCAGCTCCGCGGGCGCGGTCGACGAGCGCGTCAGCTCGGCGAACTTGTCGAGCGCCGGGAGCCACTTGTCGTTGCGGTAGAGGTCCGCGCCCTCGGTCGTGATGCGCACGACGTTCGCCTGCTGCGCTTTCCCGCGCTCGGCTTCCTCGTTGCGCTTCGCCGCGCGGCTGCGATTCATCGAGATCAACGTCACGCCGACCGCGAGGAGCAGCGCGATGCCGAGACCGACGATGATCTTGTGCCGGCGCGCGCGGCGCATGATGCGCGTGGCGAACTTGGTCGGGCGCGCCTGGATCTGCTCGCCCGCGAGGTAGCGCTCGAGGTCGAGCGCGAACTCGATCGCGGTCTGGTAGCGGCGCCCCGATTCCTTCTCGATCGCCTTGTGCGTGATCACCGCGAGCGGCTTCGGGACGTCGGGCGCGACCGAGCGCAGCGGCTTCGGCTCGTCGTGCTCGATCTTGCGCAGGATCTCCTGCGTCGACGTGCCTTCGTACGGCGTGCGCCCCGCGAGCATCTCGTAGAGCGTGACGCCGAGCGAGTAGATGTCGGTGCGTCGATCGATCTGCGCGCGATCGCCGCGCACCTGCTCCGGGCTCATGTAGATCGGCGTGCCGACGAGCGCGCCGGACTCCGTCAGGGTCGCGCCCTTCTCCGGGCGCGCGAGTCCGAAGTCGGTCAGGACCGGCTTGTCCTTGTAGGTGAGGATGATGTTGCCGGGCTTGATGTCGCGGTGGACGATCCCGTTCTCGTTCGCGAAGAAGACCGCGCGCGCGGCCGCGGCGATGATCGTCGCGCATTCCTTCGGCGTGAGCTTCCGCTGGCGCAGCACCTTGTCGAGCGACTGGCCCTCGACGAACTGCATCGCGTAGAAGAAGACGCCGTCCTGATCGCCGATATCGAAGATCTGCACGATGTTGTCGTGCGACAACTTCGCGACCGACTGCGCCTCGCGCAGGAAGCGCTTGATCACGGTCTCGGTGACGGAGAGCGACGGCGGCAGGATCTTCAGCGCGACCTTGCGCTTCAACTCGCGCTGCTCGGCTTCGAAGACGATGCCCATCGAGCCGCGCCCGACTTCGCGGATCACGTGGAAGTCGCCGAGCGAGCGACCGATGAACGTCGCCGCGAGCGCGGTACCGTCCTGATCGCCCGCGACGGTCGCCCGTCCGTCGTCGGAACCTCCCGCCCGAGTACCTTCCGCGTCTGTCATGGGGGCGTGCAAGCGTACCCGTTCCGCGCCGAGTCCCACCGCCGTCCGGAATCTCCGCGACCCGCGATCCCGGGGTCGGACGTTCTGACGGCGACGGTCGGGAAGCCAAGTTCCACCGGAGGAGGCGCATGACGATCCGCTGCCGCGCCAAGATCGCCGCTTCGACCGCGCTCGCGCTCGCCGCGCTGGCGGGATCCGCCCGCGCGCAACACTGGATGGACGCGCCGCGCTTCGTGACCCACAACTCGGACGGGTATTTCCAGTCGATCGGCGACGTCGACGGGGACGGCGACCAGGACGTCGTCAGCCACGTCGGCTGGTTCGCCTACCCGACGTCCTACCGCGTCTACCGGAACGACGGCGCCGGCGACCTCACGCCCGACCCGACCGTCGCGCTCCCCGCGGCCTACCAGTTCACCGCGACCAAGCCCGGTCTCGCCGACGTCACCGGCGACGGCCTGCCCGACCTGATCTTCCGCGCGCAGACCGGCATCCAGTTCGGTCTCGCGGTGTTTCCCAACGTCGGCGGCGGAGCGTTCGGCTCGATCGTGTTCGTCCCGACCACCGGGATCATCGCCGACATCGACGTCGCCGACATCGACGGCGACCCGGCGCTCGAGATCGCGATCGCGAACCATCAAACGCTGCAGAACTCGAGCGACTTCGACGTGCGCTGGCTCGACTGGAACGGCGCCGGCTTCACGGCGTCGAGCGCGGTCGTCATCCCGCAATACCTGCCGACGCTCGAAGGCGTCACGTCGGTGGAGGCGTTCGACTGGAGCGGCGACGGCGTCGCCGACATCGTCACGGGCAGCACCTACAACACGATCGTCCGCCGCATCCAGACCGTCGGCGGACAACCGCAGCTCGGCGCGCCGGTGACGATCCCGCTCGACTCGCCGAACGCCGTCCTGCTGAACAAGGGCGACATCGACGGCGACGGCATCACCGATCTCCTCGCGATCGGCGTCGAGTACCTGACCAGCCCGTCGACGGTGTACGGCCGGCTGATGGTGTTGCGATTCGCCGCCGGCGGGTCGTTCGCGACCGGACCGCAGACGAGCATCCAGGGCTTCCCCGACGACTTCGCCACCGTGCCGGTGACTCTCGACGACTGGGACGGCGACGGCGACCTCGACCTGCTCACGAACACCTGGACCACCGGCTCGAACGACGAGTGGAAGTCGCGCATCGGGTTCTTCCGGCGCAACGCGAACGACACCTTCACGCTCGCGGCCACGGCGCGCACCGACTGCCCCGGCGGGATCGCCGGCGCGGCGGACCTCGACGGCGACGGCAAGCACGACGCGGTGGCGCCGCGCGCGGTCGTGTTCGGCACCGGCGGCTTCGTCACGACGCCGCGCACGACGCCGTTCTCCGGCTTCCAGTTCGCGAACGTGCACATGGCGGTCAGCGATCACGAGAGCGACGGCGACTTCGACCTGCTCGACTGCGACGGCCGCTTCCTCCAGAACGACGCGACCGGCGCGATCGGCACCACGCAGGCCGACATCCAATCGCTCCTGCCCGCGATCGCCAACCCGTACTTCTGGGGCGACTCCGCCGCGCTCGGCGACTTCGACGGCGACGGCCGCGAGGACTTCGTCAAGCCGCGCTTCGAGTTCTTCGTCATGAGCGGGTTCTTCCGCGACATGCACCTTCTGCACGGCGAGCCGAACGGCAAGTTCGTCGACGCCGGACTCGCGGCGCCGGCCGGCGTGCGGATCGACGACCTCGCGACCGACGGCATGTGCCTGACCGGCGACCTCGACCAGGACGGCGACCTCGACATCGTCGGGATCGGCGGGTACTGGCCGAACCAGGGCGCGGGGACGTTCGCGCCGTTCCAGCCGCTCTTCGCCGGGACGCCGCGCGCGGTGGCGGACGTCGAGCCGGACGGCGACCTCGACGTGCTCGCGTGGTCGTGGGTGGGCGGCGTCACGTACGACCTGCACCTCGTCCGCCATGACCCCGGCTTCACGTTCACCTCGACGACGCTGCTGCAGGACGACCTCTCGATCATGAGCGGTGCGCTGCTCGACGTCGACGAGGACGGCGACCTCGACGCGGCCGTCGGCGGCCGCAACAACGGAGTGGTGCACCTGCTGCGCAACGACGGCGCCGGCTTCACCGACGTGCCGATCGCCGGCGCGCCCGGAGCGGGCGACGTGTTCGGCCTCACCGACGTCGACGGCGACGGCATCTCCGATCTCCTCACCGCATCGTTCTCCGACCTCGGCTCGATCTACGGTGTGCCGGTGGTGCAGGTGCTGCGCCGCACCGCGCCGCACGCGCTCACGTTCGATCCGCCGCGCGCGTTCCTCGAAGGCTCGGCGCGCGCGTTCGTCGACGTCGATCAGGACGGCGATCTCGACGTGATGGGCGGCACCGTCGTGAAGAACCTGCGCTTCGACGGCGCGACCGACGGGACCGCGCGGCAGTACGGCAAGGGCACCGTTGGCACCGGCGGCGCGACGCCGGCGATCGGCGCGCGCGGTCCGTTGCGCCCCGGCACGACGAGCGCGCAGATCCGCGTGCGGCGCGCGCGCGGCGGCGCGAGCGCGATCTTCTTCGTCAGCCTCGCGCAGGCGGCGCTGCCCGTCGGCTACGGCACGACGCTGCTCGTCTCGGCGCCCATCCCGATCATCACGACGTTCCCGTTGACCGGCGCGCCCGGCGTCGCGGGCGTCGGCGAGCTCGACTTCGACGTGAGCCCGTTCGTGCCGGCGGCGAGCGGCTTCAGCTTCTTCCACCAGGTGTTCGTCGTCGACCCCGCGCACCCGCTCGGCGCCGCGGCGAGCAACGGGCTGGAAGTGCATTACGGGATGTGAGGACAGCGATGTCGGCCGCGCCGCGGGCGCGACGCGTTCGCTCTACTCGGGATCCCCCGTCAGCACCCACGCCGCCCAATCGCGCGTCGTGTAGACCGGCTTGCCGTCCGCGTCCTTCGCGTCGCGCAACCTGTGTTTCGCCTCCCACAGCGCTTGGTGCTTGCTCTTCTTCTCGACCCACAAGCGGCGATAGAAGTCGAGCATCAGCTCCTTCGTCGGCTCGTCGCGCACCTTCCACAAGGACGTGATCACCGAGTGCGCGCCGGCCATCTGCAGCGCACGCTGCAGCGACGCGACGCCCTGGCCCGCGCGGCGGACGCCGGCGTTCGTGTCGCACGCAGACAGCACGGCGAGCTCGCAGTTCGACAGGTCGAGCGCGGCGATCTCCTCCGCGGTGATGAGTCCCGGCGCACGGCCGACCGCGTCTTCCGGGAGATTTGCTCCGGCGAGCGCGAGGCCGCACAAGAGCATCGGGCTCATCCCGCGCACTCGCTCTTCCGCCGACATGCGGAGGTTGAGGTCGAGCTTCGCGTCGAGCAGCTCGGCGTCCGCCCATGAGCGGATCGACTCGGGCGCGTACCAGCCGTGCGTCGCGACGTGCAGGAAGCGCGCCCTCGGCGCGAGCTCGACCAGCGCGTCGCGCGAAGCCTTCGACTTGTCGAGCACGACGCACGGCGCGGAGTCGCCGCGCACCTCGGAGAACAGCGCGCCGATCCCGCGGACTTCGTCGCCAGTGTACGGGAGCGGTTCGAAGCCCTTGTCGTTCGGCCCGCCGCGGAGGATGGAGGCGAGTTGTGTTGGCTTCGGAGTGGCGGCGGCCAATTCCTCCGCAGAAACCGCGAGCGGCGGTGAGTTGAACGCGGCGCCGCCGAGCGCGACCAAAGAGCCGTTCGCGAGGGCGGGCGCCGTATCGAGCAACTCGGTGAGCGTCGCCCGCGTCTCGACCTGCCAGTGATCCCCAACCGCTTCATTCGTTCCGGAAAGCGACAGGGCGTCGATCGGGATGAGATTCAGAACGTCATCGAGGACGACGACGAGCCGATGCGCGTCGCCGATCGCGGGCAGAAGCGGGTCGAAGGAGAGAGTGCGGAGTGCGTCGCCGGCAGTCCGAACGCGATCGTCAGCGTCGGCGACAACTGCCTTCCCGCGCTCTATACCGACTCCGATCGCGTCTCGCCACGCGCTCACCGCGCGTTCGATCGGCTCGATCGGGCCGAGGTCGACGAAGGCGAGTTGTTTCGAGTCGCCGGGGTGCGACTCGCGATGGCCCTGCAGGACGAAGGCGCCGACGTGGGCGGAGCCGACTTCGCGCAACGATTCACTGTCGACTTTGCGTCTCGACTCCGCAGCGTGCCAGACGGTGAACCGCCGGAATGCGATGCCAACTACGTTCTCTCCGAGCCGCACAGCGCATGCGTCAGGCGTGAAGTCGATCCCGCCGAGCGTTCCGCCCGCGGCCTCACGAGCGGCCTCGACCAGCGCTCGCTCCGCCGCGTCGCGGGCCACGCAAGCCGTCTCGTACTCCATGCTGGTCACCGCGGAGCGTCGCGAGAGATCGACGAGGTTGCCGCTCGCAATTGCAAGAGCCGCGCGCATGTCGTCGATCCGCGGCGACTTTCCACTCCTTCGGCGCAGCGCGGCTGCGGCAAGCGCCGCACCCCGCGTCGTCTCGGAGAGAACCAACGCAGGAGTTTCGAGTTCCGGGCTCGGCGGAAACGCTTTCCATCCGCGTGCAAACAATCGAACCCTCTCGAGTTTCTCCGCGAGCCGCGAAGCGCACTCCTCCGCTTCGCGGGTCGATCCCGACGCGATCGCAGCACGCGTAGCGCGCGTCGTTGCCCGGGCGAGATCTCCGACAAGTTCCACACAGCGAGCGCATTCCGTCTCCCTCGCCGCGCTCTCCCCCCCTTTTTCCGTCGCGTTGAGACAAGCGATCGTGACGGCGAGATCCCACCGCGCCGTTTGCAGGTCCGGGTGATCCGGGGGCAGCGTGCGGGTCAGAATCTCGAGCACCTTCTCGAACTGCGCCTGGGCGCCGGGCGCATCGCCAAGCGCATTCATCGTGATGCCGAGATTCCGCCGCGCTGCCTGCAGATCGGGATGACTCGCTGGCAGCGTGCGTGTGAACACATCGACCGCCTGCTCTTGGAGCGCTCGCGCTCCGTGTAGATCGCCGAGCGAATACAGCGTGTTCGCGAGGTTCAACCGTGCCATCTGAAGAGTCGGGTGATCCGAAGGCAGCGTGCGAGTGAACACGTCGATCACCTCCTCGAGCAGCGTGCGCGCGCCTTGAGGATCGCCGAGTTGGTTCAGCGTTGCGGCGAGGTTCATCCGCGCAACCTGCAGGTCGGCACGATCCGGCGGCAGGGAGCGAGCGCAGGCATCCAGCACCTGCTCTTGGAGTGCCCGCGCGCCCGACAGATCGCCGAGCGCCTGCATCGTGATTGCGAGGTTTCCCCGCGCTGCCAGCAAGTCTCGGTGATCCGGACGCAGAGTGCGGGCGCGGACTTCGAGAACCTGCTCTTGCAGCCAGCGCGCGCTGAGCGGATCTCCGAGTGCATTCATCGTGATTGCAAGGTTTCCGCGCGCCGTCTGCAGATCCGGGTGATCCGGAGGCAGCGTGCGAGCGAACACCTCGAGAACCCGCTCCTGCACAATCCGCGCGCCGACCAGATCACCGAGCTCCTGCATGGTGGCGGCGAGGTTCCCTTGCGCCGCCAGCAAGTCCGGGTGATCTCGAGGCAGAGTGCGTTCGCGCACTTCGAGAATCTGCTCCTTGAGTTCTCGCGTTCGGGACAGCTCGCCCAGCTCGTTCAACGTGATGGAGAGGGCAACCCGCGCCCTCTCCAGATCTGGGTGATCCGGGGGCAACGTGCGAGCGAATACCTCGAGCGCCTGCTCTTCGAGCCGTCGCGCGCCGGGCAGGTCTCCAGCCGCTTGCAGGGCGATGCCGAGATTCAACCGCGACTGTTGCAGAGTGGTGTGATCTGACGGCAAGGTG
Organism: uncultured Phycisphaeraceae bacterium; assembly: GCA_964493525.1. Lineage (GTDB taxonomy): Bacteria > Planctomycetota > B15-G4 > B15-G4 > JADJEK01 > CAZBOK01. Next base: position 9,928 of record CAZBOK010000085.1, read on the forward strand.
CGGCTGAAAAACTCGACAACGCGGGTCCAGCCGCGCGTCGCCGACTCGAGTTCGCCGGCGAAGTAGGCCGCGATTGACGCGCGATCTAAGGTGGTGATTCGCGCGGTGTCGTCCTCCGCGTCGTCCTCCGCGACCAACAGACCGATCGCCGCTACCGCTTTCGCACGCGCCGTGGGGATGTCCCCGCTGGCCTGCGCACTCTTCGCCTCCTCCGTCAGCGCTTTCGCCTTTTCGAGCACCTCGTCCGATGCGGCGGGCTCGGACGGCGCTGACGCTGACGCCGGCGCCGACGCGGATGCCTGCTCCGCGTCTTGCGCTGCGACACGACCGGTGGCGCTCACGACGAGAATTACGAGCACCGCAGTTTGGGCCGCCAAGTCGATCTGACGCCGCACGCGTGACCTCCCCGAACGCTGTTCGTGCAACCAGTGAGCGCTCTCAAGTCGATGCGGGGGCAATCATGCGCTTGCTCGGCACGCTTGAACAGTCAACGGCGCCGCGGCGAGCAACGGGCTGGAAGTGCGTTACGGGCTGTGAGGGGGGCTTTCAGCGATCGGCTTTCGGCAACTGCGCGATCCGAATCGGCCGAAAGCTGAAAGCCGAACGCCGAATCCCCTACCACCCCGCCGCCGCGCGGATCGCGAGCAGGCGGCGCAGCAACCCCTCCAGATCCTCCAGCCTCAGCATGTTCGGCCCGTCCGAGAGCGCGTGCTCCGGGTCGTCGTGCGTCTCCATGAAGAAGCCGTCGCATCCGGCGGCCATCGCGGCCTGCGCGAGGTAGGGGATCATGCGGCGGTCGCCGCCGGTCTTGTCGCCGAGGCCGCCGGGGATCTGCGTCGAGTGCGTCGCATCGAAGATCACCGGCGCGCCGAGATCCTGCATCAGCGGGATCGAGCGCATGTCGGAGACGAGCGCGTTGTAGCCGAAGCTCGCGCCGCGCTCGGTGAGCAACACGTTCTCGCAGCCGGCCTCGCGCATCTTGTGCACGACGTTCTTCATGTCCCACGGCGCGAGAAACTGGCCCTTCTTCACGTTCACCGCGCGCTTCGTCGCCGCGGCGGCGACGAGCAGATCGGTCTGGCGGCACAGGAAGGCGGGGATCTGGATCAGGTCGACGACCTCGCCGACCGGGCCGCACTGATCGGGCACGTGCACGTCGGTGACGAGCGGCAGCCCGGTCTCGCGCTTCACTGCCGCCAGGATGCGCAGACCTTCCTCGAGCCCCGGCCCGCGGAAGGAGTGGATCGACGAGCGATTCGCCTTGTCGAACGACGCCTTGAACACGATCTGCACGCCGGTCGACTTCGCGATCGCGACGAGGCGGTGCGCGATGCGGAACACGACCTCCGCGGACTCGATGACGCACGGCCCCGCGAGCAGGAGCAGCGGCTGCTGCTCGCCGATCGAATAGGGACCGACGCGAGCGAAACGGTTCGGGCGGGCGGGGGGCGTCACGCGGAGGAGTGTAGCGGCGCGCGCGCGCGGCGGCGCCCGGCGCCCGCGTTACAGTCGTGCCCTTCGGTCCGACCGACGGGGATCCGCATGACTCGCGCTGCGATCGCGCTGCTCGCGCCTCTGTTCGCGCTGCTCGGCGTCGCGCGTGCGCAGGAGGCCGCGAGCCCGGTTCCCGTTCCCGCGCGCGCGCTCCACGTGCGCGTGATCGACTTCGATGGACGTCCGCAAGCCGACGCGCAACTCACGCTCGATTCGTTGATCCAATCCGCCCGTTGCGGCGTCGGAGAGCGGGAATGGTCCGGCAAGACCGGGTCGGACGGATCCGCGACGATTCCCGGCATCGATGCGCTGCTCGATCGGTGCGTGTACCGCCGGCCCGACGGAAGCTCCTCGCTCACGCTCAGTGTCTCGGGCACGAGCGCGGCGATCTTCAACGCGATCTCGCTCGATCGCTCGAACGTCTTCGGCGCGAGTCCGAGCGTGACGCTTCGCGTCGCGCCGAACGCGACGGTCGAGATCCGCGTGCTCGACGAGGATCGCGCGCCGGTTCCTTCCGCGCCGGTGCGCTGCGAGTTCGGTTGGGACGACGCTTCGCTCGTGTCCGATGCATCGGGCCGCCTGCTCGTCCCGCACGTCGAGATCGGCGCACGCGGCACGATCATCGTCGACGGCAGCGCGCTGGGTCGCCCGATCGTGGAAGCGCCGGTCGAAGTCACCGCCGCGCCGGGCGCGGTGCAGACGGTCGAAATCATTGTCCCGCGCTCCGTGCAGATGCTGTCGGTTCGCGCGCGGCTGCTCGCGCCGGACGGCGCGCCGTATTCGAACGTCGACGCACGATTCGAGCGCGTGGCGGACGACGAGCGGGTTCGCGCGTCGTCGCTCGCGAAGACCGCTGCCGACGGCACGGTGCGCTTCGAGTTGCCGTCGGATCCGGGCCCGCGCTCGACGAATGCGCGGATCGCGGTGATCGATTCAAAGTCCGCATCGAACGGCGTTCGTCGCGTGGTCGCGTCGCATCGACTCGACCCCGCCGCGCTTCCCGAGTCCGAGGACATCGACCTCGGCGAGATACTCATGGAAGTGGAGACGACGCGCGACGCGGACGTCGACACGCAGCGATCGGTCGAGCTGCGCGGCCGTGTGCTGCTCGATCCGAGCATCGCGCCGGAGCAAGTGCGCTGCACTGTCGGTTCGCGGACGAGCTTTCTCTCGGCGTACGGCACGTTCGCGGGATCCGCGCCCGCGCGCGGCACGGCGGAGCTGCACTTCTGGCCGCGGCAGGAGCGGAAGATCTTCGATTCTCGGGTCATCGCGGTCGGCGACGGCGACGCCGACGGACGTCAGTTCGTCCCCGACATCGATCTGCGCGGGCGCTTCCACGCGTTCCGACTGCAGTTCGCCGCGCCGGACGGCGCCGCGATCGACGAAGCCTGGGTGCGTCGCGAAGGAAGCGACGATGTCTGGTCCATGGTCGTCAACGGGGGCCGCGCATTCGTCGCGTCGGAACCGGACGTCGTCCTGCTCGTCCAGGCCCGCGGCACGCGTCGCGAGCGCTTCACACTGCACGAAGGCAAGCAGGCGCTCGCGCTGCGATGCCGGTCGACGAGACCGGCGCCGCGCGCGTCGCCGTGCCGGCACCCGGCCGCTGGCGGGTCGGTTGGACGCTGACGACCGGCGTGGCGCGGGCGCCGACGCGCGCGGACGTCGTCGGCGAGTTGGTCGAGATCGACGTCGCGGACGTCGCTGCGAAGCAGACGTTCACGATCCCGCTGCGGTCGAAGTGAACCCCCGCCGCCCTCCCTGTCCGCCATCGACGCGCCCTTCGACCGCATCATCCGTTTCGCCTCGCGGATTCGGCTTCCCGACTGGTTCTCGCGCGCGAAGCGTCGCCGTCCGACTCGCGCTCTCATCGCGACGCTGCTCGAGGAGCCGCGGTCGCATCGAGTCGTCCGTGCGGCCACCAACCGTCGAGGAGTTGCCATGACAACGGCGCGGCGGTCGGCGCGGAGCGCGATGCAGCAGCGACGTCGCGCCAGCCCGTGAACCACGCGGCGGACGAATAAGGGTCGATCGCGCCGCTGAGTGCGATGCCGTGTCGCCGTGCGTTGCTGAGGACGTAGAGCAACGTGTTCCGGACATCGAGCGTCGACCCGAGCACGCGCGAGTGGAAGCGGTCCTCGAACACGCGACCGGTTCGGTTCAGTGCCGAATTCAAGTGCCGCGCGATGCGGACGAGCAGACCTTGCATGCCGCGGGACAGAGCGCGCGAACTCTCCGCCTCGACGACGAAGTGCAGGTGATTCGACATCACGGAGAAGTGCACGAGCCGGAAGTCCCCGCGCTCGCGGCCGGCGAGAAATGCGGCCTTCAATGCGCGCGCGGATCGAAGTGATCGCAACGTCGGCAGCCCGCGAACGACACGGACGGTCACGTGCGCCGGCGTGAGCCGAGCGAACTGCGCGCGCGTCGAGTGCGCGACGCGCCGCCGACGTCCGACGATCCGCTTGCGTCCCGCACCTTCGCGCCGACCACCCCAACTCTTCACGTCAC
>CAZBOK010000086.1:0-13693 GCA_964493525.1 uncultured Phycisphaeraceae bacterium
AGCTCCCGCAGCGAAACGTTGTGCGGCGAGCTCGCCCCGGCGTCGCGCAGCTTCGCGACGACCTCGTCGATCGGATCGTGCGTCAGCGCGCCGTCCGCCGGCGTCCCGCGCACGGCGTCGAGGATCGTCTGCACTCGGATGTGCTCGGGATCGACCGTCGGCACGAAGCCGCCGCTGCGGCCATCGGTGCGCGCGATGATCCCGCGATCGACGAGCGGCTGCAGCACGTCGTCGACCGTGTGGATCGGGAGCTGCAGGTTCGTCGCGAGTACGTCGATGCGCTCCGGCTTCTTGCCGCGCGCGAACGCTTCGACCACGAGGCGCAGCGCGCGCAAGGCGATCGCCTCGCGCTCCGCGGATCGCGTCGGGACCGGAACGAGCGCTTCCTCGAACACCGGCTCGTGCTGGTGCGCCCACGCGACCTGCGCGCCGAGCAGCACCGTGACCCAGCCGACGAACACCCAGAACAGGAAGATCGGGAAGGCCGCGAAGCCGGCGTAGATCTTGTTGTATCCCGAGATCCCGATCTGCAGCTTCACCATCAACACCTGCGAGATCTGCCACAGCGTGCCGCCGACGATCCCGCCGATGATCGCGGAGCGGATCTGCACGCGCGTGTTCGGCAGCGACGCATACATGAAGGTGAAGCCGGCCCACAGCACGACGAGCGGCACGAGCTTGAACAGCAGGTTGATCAAGAACCCGAGGTGCAGGTGCTCGCGCAGCCAGTCGACCAGGCTGTTGCTCTGCGCCGACGCGTTCGCCGCCGTGGCCGCGAGCGCGACGACCGGCACGATGATCATCATCGCGACGTAGTCGGTCAGCTTGCGCACCATCGAGCGCGCACGCGATGCGCCGTAGATCCCGTTGAACGCGTTCTCGACGTTGCCGATCAGGCGGATCGCGGTGAAGAAGAGCAGCAGCAGTCCGATCATCCCGAGGTTCGAGAAGTTCGTGTTGCCGACGAAGTCGATCATCTTCATCAGCGCGTCGCGCACGCCCGAGCCGCCGCCTTCGCCGAAGTATTCGTTGATCAGCGGGACGAGCTTGTCGGTGACGAGGCGGTCGTAGGCGCCGAACCCCTTCGCGACCGCGAACGCGATCGCGAGCATCGGGACCAGCGAGAGCACCGTCGTGTAGGTGAGCGCCGCCGCGCTGATCGTGATGCGGTTGCGGAAGAAGCCGCGCACCGTGAGATAGAGGATGCGGAGGACGCGGTAGCAGAACCCGCGCAGGGAAGTCACGCCGTCGAGGTCGACTTCCCAGACGCCTCTCGACAGAAAGTCCTGCATGCGTCGCGGAGCGGATGCGGCCATGGCGCGAGAGTGTAGCGAGCTTGTCGCTCTCCTCCGCGCGAGCTACGTTCGCCCCGGCCATGTCGAACGACCCCACGAACGAAGCGGGTGCGCTGCTCCACGACGCTTCCGCGACGTGCGTGCTCTCGATCACCGGCAAGCATCGCGTCGACCTGCTCCAGCGGCTCTCGACCAACGACCTGAAGAAGGTGGAGGTCGGCCTCGGCCACACGAACGTGCTGACCACGAACAAGGGCCGCATCGTCGACTGGCTGCGCATCCTCCCGTTCGACGAATCGCTGCTCGTGCTCGCGAGCCCCGGGAACGGCGCCGCCGTCCGCGCGTGGATCGATCGATACGTCATCACCGAGGACTTCACGGTCGAGGACGTCTCCGATCGCCACCGACTGCTGCACCTGCTCGGCAAAGGCGCCGCGGCGGTCGCGGCGGGCATCGACGCGGACCTCGCGACGGCGCCGATCCATTCGTTCCGGCCCGCCGCGATCGACGGGCACGAAGCGATCGTCGTGAAGACCGAAGGGCTCGTGACGGAGCCCGGCTACCTCGTGATCGTGCGCCGGCCCGACGCCGACGCCGTGCGGGCGGCGCTCGTCGCGCGGGGCGCGACGCCGATCGACGACGATGCGTTCGAAGCGCTGCGCATCGAGCGCGGGTTGCCGCGGTTCGGGAAGGATCTCGGCGAGGAGTTCCATCCGCTCGAAGCGGGGCTGTGGGGTTCGGTGTCGTTCGCGAAGGGGTGCTACGTCGGGCAGGAAGTGATCGCGCGCTTGAACACCTACGACAAGGTGATGAAGAACCTGAGCACGTTGCGGCTCGCCGCCGCCGCGCGTCCGGGCGACCGCCTGTTCCAGGCGAAGGACGGCAAGGACGTCGGCGTGATCACCAGCGTCGCGGGACCGCCCGCGCTGCGCGAGTGGCGCGCGCTCGGCTACGTGAAGAAGCGCTCCGACCCCGCGCTCGTGGTCGGCGCCGCCGACTCGATGAACCGCGCGGAAGTGATCGGCGTCGTCCGCGTGTGACGGCGCGCGGTGCGTGTTAGTCGACGTCGATCGTCCCGTTCATCGAGAGATGCCCGATCCCGCAGAAGTGCGTGCAGCGGAACGCGAACTCGCCCTTCTCGCCGGCATAGAACTGCACCGACTGCTCCGCGCCTTCGGAGAGATCGACGTCGATACCGAACGCTTTCAACCCGAAGCCGTGGTGCCCGTCGATCGACTTCAACTTCAGGGTGACGAGTGTTCCTTGCTTCACGTGGATCTCGTCGGGCGTGAATTCGAAGTCTTGCGCGGTGATCTCGATCGTCTGCTGCGGCGCGTGCGAGACGTCGACGCTCGCCGGGATCGCATCGAACGTCGGAGAGCCGCAGCCGATCGCGCAGGCGAACGGCAGCACGAACGCGAGTCTCGTCTTCATGGTTTTTCTCCAGCTGGAAACAGATCGCCCGCCAGGTACTTCAATCCCGAGTCGACGATCACCGACACGACGCGCTTGCCCGCGCCGAGGCGGCGCGCGACGTCGAGCGCGACGAACACGTTCGCGCCGCACGAGATCCCGCCGAAGATCCCCTCCTCGCGCGCGAGCCGCCGAGCGGTCGCGTACGCGTCCTCGTCGGTGACCGGGACCGCTTCGTCGATGAGGTCGGTGCGGAGGATGCCCGGCAAGAAGCCGGCGCCCATCCCTTCGAGGCGATGCCCGCCGGTCGGCGCGAGGCCGGCGATCGGCCGCGAGGTCATCGGCTCGACCGCGATGCAGCGCACGCTCGGAACGCGCGCCTTGAACACCTCCGCGTTGCCGGACAGGCAGCCGCCGGTGCCGACGCCGGCGACGAACGCGTCGAGCGGCGCGCCGTCCTTCGGCGGGAGCTGCGCCAGCGTCTCCTCCGCCATCGCGTGGTAGGCGGAGCGGTTGTCGACGTTGTTGAACTGATCGGTCCAGAACGTCCCCGGCTCCTTCGCGAGCTCGCGCACGCGCGCGATCAACGACTGGATCAGCTCGCGCGTCACCTTGCGGTCGACCGCCTTCTTCACCGCCACGCTCGCGCCGAACGCGCGCATCGTGCGGATCTTCTCGTCGGCGAACGCGTCGGACGACTCGAAGTGCGCGCGGTATCCCTTCGCCGCGCAGACGAACGCGAGCGAGCTGCCGGTGCTCCCGCCGGTGTAGTCGACCACGCGTCCGCCCGGTTGCAGATCGCCGCGCCGCTCCGCGCCCTCGATCATCGAGAGCGCCATGCGGTCCTTCATGCTGCCGGTCGGGTTCGTGCCTTCGAGTTTGACGAACACGTCGGCGCTGCCCGCGGGCACGATCCGCGCGAGTCGGACGAGCGGAGTATTGCCGATCGCGGCGAGGATGCTGGTGGACATGGCGGGTTCCGAAAGCGGGACGCCGAACCTAGATCGCAGGACGGATGAAGTACATCGCGGAGCGCGTGCACGGGAAACGGCGGAGCGCGCTCTCAACCTCGGTCGTGGCGGTGATTCTTCTCGAGCCAGGCGCGCAGCTCGGCGACTTCACGGCGCAGCTTCTCGACGTCGCCCTCCGTGCGCTTCTCGCCCGGCGACATGAACCACACCGCGAACGAGGCCGACAGCGTGCCGATCAGCGCGACGCCCGAGAGCATCAGGACCACGCCGAGCAACCGGCCTTCGGTGGTCACGGGATATCGATCGCCGTAGCCGACCGTCGTGATCGTCGTCATCGCCCACCACAGCGCGTCGGACGAGTTCTTGATGTTGCTGTCGGGCGCCGTCTCGACCTGCAGCACGACGATGCTCGACACGACGACGACCAGGACCGAGAACAGCGCGGCCGCCATCACCGCGCTCTGCGCGCGCTTCGCGAGGATGAAGGTCGCGAGCAGCTTGATGATCCGCACGCCGCGCAGCACGCGGAAGAACCGGAACACGCGCGCGAACCGCCCGAGCCGCAGCGGCCCCCACGCCGGGATGCTCGACAGGAGGTCGATCCATCCCCAGGTGATGAAGTACTTCCACCGGTTGCGCGCCCGCGCCAACTGCACGCCGAAGTCGATCAGGAACGCGCCGCAGATCACGTCGTCCGCCCACGACAGGATCTCCATCCCGCCGGTGTCGACGCGCGCGAACGACTCCGCGCCGAGGATCGTCAGCGCATAGACGCACAGCGCGAGCATGAAGAGGTCCCACGCGCTCAAGCGCCGCTGGGCGTCGTTCGACGGTGTCATCGCGATCCCCCGGAGGTTCCGCGTCGCGGCCGCGCATACTCGCACCGCGCGGCGACCGCGCAGTTCTCGCACGCGGGCGACGACCGCTTGCAGATCTCCTGGCCGTGACGTCGGAGCAGTTGGTGCGCGACGAGCAGCGCGTCGCGATCGTCACCGAGCTGCTCGGCCGCGAGCGATCGCGCGAGCGCGTAGGTCTGCGCGTAGTTCTTCTTCTCCTGGACGAGGCCGAACCGCGTCAGCACGCGCAGCGCGTTCGAATCCGGCGCGAGGAACGCGCCGCGGCCGGTGAACAGGAGGATCTTCTCCGCGCCCGGCTCGCCGATCCCGGGGAACTTGCGGAGCGCGCGCTTCGCATCCTTCTCGGGCAGCCGCGTCAGCGCGTCGACGTCGCCGTGGAACGATTCGATCGCGATCCGCGCCGCGAGCGCGAGCTTCCCCGCGAACGCTTCGCGCAGGATGCCCTTCGCCGTGACCGCTTCGAGCTGCGACGCCGTCGCGCCGAGGATCCTCTCGGGCTCGGTCCCGATGGTCCGCTTCAGCGCGTCGAACGCCTCCCGCCGTTTCGCGTCGTTCGCGAGGTACGCGACGTTCTCCCACAGCACGAGCTCGAACGCGCGCTTCGGGAACGCGGCCGGCGGCGGGCCGTGCTGGCGCTCGAGATCGGCGACGAGTGCGGCGAGCGGGGTCGGCGAACGCACGACCGCGATCGATCGCTCAGCCGCCGTTGCCGGGCGGTGTCGCGGCGGCAGCCTTCTTCGGCTTCTTGTTGCCGGCGATCTGCTTCGCGGCCTTCATCCACTCGTCGTGCGGCTTGTACCCGCCGATCTCGCCCTTCTTCTTGCCCTTGCCGTCGATGAACACGACGTTCGGGAAACCGCCGGCCGGGAAATCCTTGTCGAGCTTGTCGTTCTGCGCCTTCTCCGCGGCGGGCAACTCCTTGCTGCGCGGATGATCGACGACGAGCAGCACGACGTTCGCGGACGCCCAGTCCTTGAAGTCCTGCGTGTCGAAGGTCTCGTCGTGCAGCTTGATGCAGAACGAGCACCAGTCGCTGCCGGTGAAGTCGGCGAGGATCAACTTCCCTTCGGCGCGCGCGCGCTTCTGCGCTTCCTTGTAGTCGGTGAGCCAGCCGTCGTCCCCGCCCTTCGCCGCGCGCAGTTTCTGGTTCGCGTCGGCGATCCAGTCCTTCGGCTTGGCGCCCGTCATGTATCCGCTGTGGCCGAGGTCCTTCCCCTCGGCGTCGAGGAAGATCACCGCGGGCAGACCCTTCAGCTCGAAGCGCTTCATCAGCTCTTCGCCGACTTCGCGGTCCGTCGTGAGGTTCACCTGCGCGAGCACGACCTTCTCGGCGGCCCACTTCGTGAACTCGTCGCTCGCGAAGATCTCGGTCTTCAGCTTGGTCGACGACTCGGTGTCATCGGACGTGATGCTGAGGAGCACGGGCTTGCTCGTCTCCTTCGCCTTCGCGAGCGCGTCGGTCTCGGAGCCGAGCCACTCGACCCCGTCCGCGCGCGCGAACTGCGACGCCGTGACGACGACCAACGCTGCCACGAACATCGACCCTCGCATGGCTCCTCCGATCGATCGCTGCTGTCGTGCCGAATGAGCGCGACATCCTATCCGCCGCGCGCGCCGACCCGCGGTCAAGGTGCGGCGTCGAACGCGCTCCCGCGCGGGAACGCGGCGCCGCAGTAGAGGCAGGTCTCGCGCCGTGCGTTGCTCACGCGCCGGCACTGCGGACACTCGAGCGGCTGCTTGCGGAGCTTGCCGTCCGCCGCGCCGTCGCGCAGGTCGATCTCGTTCACCTTCGCGAACAGCTCGTTCTCCGTGACGCCGGCCTTGTCCCGCAAGAGCTCCCACACCGCACGCGTGACGAGCGCGAGGCGCTCGACGTCCTGGGACACGCGCTCCGTGTTCGTCATCCCCACGTTCGCGCCGGAGGTCGTCCGGTTCACCGCGGCTTCGAGGTCGCTGATGCGCCGCGATTGACTGAAATTCCACATCAGGTCGATGAGGCTCATCGGGCTCGGTCTCCGCAGTTCCTTCGCCTATTTCCGACCGGACCACTCGAGCATCTGGTCCTCGATCGACATCGGGTAGTCGACCTTCACGTCGACGATCGCGCCGCTCGCGTCCTTCACGGCGGAGAGGCGGGGATACACGAAGCCCGAGTACGCGGGCACCTTCAACTTCGCGTAGCGCGCGACGATCTCGTCGCGGGCCGCGGTGTCGAACTTGATGCCGTAGTCGTTGAAGAGCTTCTTCGCGCCCTCGTAGTCGCCGGTGCTCTTCAGCTTCTGCACCAACGCGAGCAGGCGGCCCGCGGCCGCGTGCCATTCCTTCGCGTCCTTCACGCGGATGTACCGCTTGCCGTCCTTCGTCACCTCTTCGATCGCGCTGCTGTTCGCCTGGATCCAGCGCACCACCATCTGGCGGTTGCGCATGTGATCCTCCTCGATCTGGTCGCCGTGCTTCACGCGGCGCAACTGGCCGAGCCCGCCGTTGCGCGTGTACTTCTCGTACTGCGCGCGCGCGGCTTCCTCGGGGTCGTCGAGCAGGCCGAGCTCCTTCAGCTTCGGGTCGGGCATGAACCACAGCGCGACGAGGTCGGCGCGGGCTTCCTCGAGCGCGGAGTAATACTCGCGGATCCACGTGGCCGGATCCCCCTGCTTGTCGGCCGCCTGCCGGCCCGACGCGTGGCCGATCACCTCGTGCATGTTGGTCAGCAACTCGGAAGTGATCTGCCCCCACTTGTCGAGGCGCGCGCGCTCCGCATCGTCGGAGCAGAGCTCGTACTTCGCTCCCGCGGGCTCGGACTGCGCGTAGCCCTCGACGATGTTCGCGAGGCTCACGCTCTTGCTGCCGAACTCCTCGCGGATGTCCTGCGGGTTCGGAAGGTTGATGCCGACCGGCGTCACCGGCCCCGAGTCGCCGCCTTCGAACACCACGTCGATCGAGCGCGCCGAGATCCCCTTCACCTCGGGCTTCTTGAACGCGGCGTCATACGGCATCCGATCCTCGAACCACTGCGCGTTCGCGCCGAGGCGCTTGATCAGCTCGGCCTTCTTCGGATCCTCGTAGCTGACGATCCCTTCCCAGCCGGCCTTGATGCCGCGCGGGTCCATGTAGACCTCGATGAACCCGTTCACGGTGTCGACGACGCTGTCTTTGTCGGCGACCCAGGCGATGTTGTACGCGCGGAAATCCTCCGCCGAGCCCGAGCGGTAGTACCGCACCAGCGCCTCGAGCGCTTTGCGCGTCGGTTCGGTCGCGTACGGCAGCGCCGCTTCGAGATGCGAGACGATGGCGCCGATCTCCTTCGCGTAGCGGCCGGGCGGGATCCCGCGCGACGGGTCGCCCATGCGCCACGGCTCCTCGACGATCGTCCCATCCGCACGCTTCACGACCGACGAGTTCATGTCGCAGTTCTGGTCGAGCGCGTTCACCTCCGCGAGCGTCACGCCCGAGTAGAAGTTCACCGCCGAGCCTTCGACGATGTCCTTGCCGCCTTCCGGGTTCTTCGCGGTCACCATCGGCTCGAAGTTCGGATCGAAGAGGATCGGCGTCAGGCGCTTCACGTGGTCGCGCGCCGACTCGCCCGCTTGCTTGCGGAACTTGGCGCCGTTCTTCTCGGCGCGCTCGGCGGCGGCGGCGAGCGCCTCCGGCGTCCCGCCCATCACGTTCTTCCGCGCGGTCTGCGCGTTGTAGGGCGAGTTGTTGATCCAGAACAGCTTCGCGTAATGGCGCACGTTCTCGAGCGTCGCGGCGTCGATGCCGTCCGGGTGGACCAACATCTCTTCGATCAGGTCGCGGATCTCGAGTCCGAAGCGGCAGCGTTGATCGAAGTAGATGTCGCGGCCCGCGAGCGCGGCCTGCGTCAGGTGCCACGCCAGGATCTTGTCCTTGGTCGTCAGGTTCGCGAACCCGTCGGCGTAGCACTGGACGATGCCGACGTCGTCGACCTGCTCGAGCAGGTAGCGGCGATCGGACGGCGACGACGACGAGTGCGGGAGCAGCGAGCAGGCGAACGGCGCGAGGGACATGACGATGCACGCTCCTCGGATGACTCGGGATGACATGGCGCCTCCGGGACGGGGAGAACGCGCAGTCTAGGAGCGTTCGCGATCAACGCTCGACGAAGTAGATCTGCTGGTTGCCGAGCGTCGGCGTCGAGACCAGGTCGGAGGCGTCGGAAGCGAACGCGAGGAACTTGCCATTCTGCGACATCGCGACGTGCGTGCAGTCGCCGTCGATCCCGCCGCCCTGCGCGTCGAGCGTCATCACGCGCGCCGTGCTCGCCTCGCGATCGATCAGGAAGACGTCGCGCTTCGAACCGCTCGGGTCGGGGCTGACGATGCTGGTGAAGTACGAGTTGAACGCGACGTACCGGCCGTTGCGCGAGATCGCGAGCGAGTTGCCGTCGCAGCCGCCCGCCGGGTAGTTGTTCGCGACGACGAACGCCGAGCGCACCTCATCGGTCTTGCGGTCGACGACGTAGGCGCCGTGCGGGGTCGACGACTGCTCCGACGCCTGTGAGTCGGTGAGGAACAGCACGTAGCGTCCGGTCGCGGAGATCGTGTACTCGACCACCCCCTTCGCCAGCTCGCCGTCGACTCCGAACGCGGCTCGCAGCGTCGTACCGAGCTTGCGATCCCGCACGAAGACGTCGGACGCGTGGTTCTGATCCACCGGGACCAGGTTGTCCGCGTCGGACTTGAAGAACACGTAGCGGCCGTTCTCCGAGACGCACGGACCGAAGTTGTCCTCGTTCGCGAGGTCGCCGTTGAACGAGACCGAGACCAGCTCGGTGACGCCCTTCTTCCGATCGTGCACGAACGTCTGGTAGTAACCGTTCGACGCGTCCGCGGTGAGGTTGGTCGCGGCGGTCGTGAACGCGATGTAGCGCCCGCCGGGCGAGATCCCCGCGCTGTAGATCCAAGCGTCCGCCATCACGCCCGCGCTCGACTTCGACACGAGAGACGTGACGTGCTTCTTGCGGTCGCGCAGGAACAACTGCGTGCTCGTCGGCGCGACGCCGTCGACGAGGTCGGCGGCGCTCGAGAAGAACAACACGAAGCGGCCGTCGCCCGAGATGCCGGTGCCGAACGCGTCCGCGTTCGAGCCATCGCCCGCCTCGTTCACGCTGACGCGTTCCATCTTCGCCGTCTTGCGGTCGAACACGAACACGTCGCTGTGGCCCTCGATGTCGCCGGCGACGAGATCGTTCGCGGTCGACGTGAACTCGATGAACCGGCCGTTCTTCGAGACGTCGGTCGCGTAGCTGCTGCCGTTGCCGCCCGCGAGCGGCGCGCGCGAGACGAGCGTCGGGTGCGGAACGACCGGCTCACCGCGCGATGCGGGGACGAGAACGAGCAATGAGGTCGCGGCGGCGGACGCGAAGCGGAGTTTCGTGGCGTTCATGGTCCCCAGATCCGGAACCGCGGGCGCGAAGCTCGCGAATTCCGGGTCGGGGGGCCGCGCGACCGGCGCCGCTCAGTAATCGTCGCCGTTCGGATCGAGGAAGAGGATGCCCGCGAGGAAGTCGAGCGCGTCCCACGGCTCGACGCCGATGTCGGCGCCGATCAGGAGCAGGTGCGCGCTGATGCCGATCTCCGCCGGCCCGTAGTGCGGGCCGTGCGCGCCCTCCTCGCTCGTGAAGTCGATGATGCTCAGCTCGATCCCGCTCAGGTTCTCGACGCCGAGCGGCCACGGGATCGCGGGCCTGCCGCGCGGGCCGTGGATGCCGGCCCACACGCTCGCGTAAGCGCCGAAGTTGAAGTCGACCGCTTCCGTCACGCGCGCGCCGAGCGACAGGCCGGGCCCCAGGCGCAGGCGCAGGCGGACGATGTCGAACAGATCGAACACTCGGTTCGGGATCCAGAGGAGCAGCGCGTGCCCGACGCCGTGCGATTCCTCCGCGGCGGGCTCCGCCGCCTTGTCCTGCGCGGAGGGCGCCGGCGTTTCGAACGACGCGGTGAGCGGACTCGCGAACGGCCGCGCGGCGCAGCCGCAGAGTGAGACGAGAACGAGACCGACGAACGACGCACGTTGGAACATCACGATCTCCCGGAAGGGTTCACTCGAGCGCCATCCATGCCCCGTTCGTTCCCGCCCCGCCGATCGGATTCGCGGGGTCGATCACGAATGCCTGGAGAAAGACCTTCAGCACCGGCACGCTCGGCGGCAGCGTCGCTGGGATCGCGATGCCGCCGGCTCCCGCGCCGGACCCCGAGAGTGTGAACGTCGGAGCGACCGGGAACAACTGCGACACGAGAAACGTGCATCCGCCGCCGACGGGAGTCGACGCCGCGCCGAGTCCGAGGAAGAGCAGCGCGCTCGATCCCCCGAGCCCGCGGTCGATCTTCAACGCGATCGTCCCCGAGCCGTGCGGGCAGCCCGTCACGGCGAGGCGCGGGACGAAGCCGCCGGTGCCGGTGCATCCGCTCCCGAACGTCGCGAGGGCCGGCGCGCAGCCGTGCCATTGTGCGACGAGCGCGGACGGCGCCGCGCCGGCGGTCGTCATCGTGCCGCCGATCACGAGCGCGGGGCCGCCGAGCACGGCGGACTGGATGCCGCGCGCGACGATCCCGCCGCCGTCCGTGCCGCCGCCGACTCCCGACCACGCGCCGCACCGCCAGCGCGCGACGCGTGATGCGGGCTGTCCGCCGGCGTGGTCGAAGTCGCCGATCGCGAACAGCGCGGGCCCGCCGCCGTCGTCGAAGCTGGCGAGGCAATGGACCCAGTCGTCGGTGCCGTCGACGCCGGCGCCGACCGCGAGCCACGTCGAGCTCGCGAGCCACTTCGCGACGTGCGCGCGCGCGTTCGCCCCGACCTTCGTGAACTGACCGCCCGCGTACAGCTCGGGGCCCGCGCCGGAATCGTGCACCGCGACCGTCTCCACGGCGCCGTCGAAGGACCCGATGAACGACCACGCCCCGCCGGAGAAGCGCGCGACACGACCCGCGAGCGACGGGCTCGAGTTCACGCCCGCCGCATGCAGTCGCGGACCGGTGCCCGCGTCGAACGCGCAGAGCGAGTAGACGGTGGTGATCGGCCCCGCGCCGACCGCGGACCACGCGCCGCTCTTCCAACGCGCAACGCCCGTCGCGGCGGACGACCCCGCCATCGTGAACTGTCCGCCCGCGTAGAGCGCGTCGCCCGAGCCGTCGTCGAACGTCGTGAGCGAGAGCACCGGCCCGTCGGTTCCCGCGCCGACCGGCTTCCACTGCGTGCCGGTCCACATCGCGACGTAGGGGACCGCCACCAGCGACGAGGCCGTGAACGTGCCCGCTGCATAGAGGTGCTCGCCGGTGCCGTCGTCGAACACGCACAAGGCCCACACGTCGGAGTTCAGGCCCGCGCCGATCGCGGACCAGCTCGTGCCGTCGAAACGCGCGACGTTCTTCGCCGCGACAGCGCCCGCGTGCTCGAACCTGCCGCCGACGTAGAGCCGCGGTCCGTTGCCGTCGTCGAACTCAATCGCGGTGCGCACGAACAGTCCGCCGATGCCGCCGCCGGTCGCGCTGACGGACCACGCGCCGCTCTTCCAGCGCGCGAGGTTCGTGACGCCGAGCGCGCCGACGCCTCCGAAGCCGCCGCCGGCCCAGATCGAGACGCCGCCGCCATCGTCGAACTCGGCGAGCGTCGCGATCGATCCGTCGAAGTCGGCGCCGAGCTTCGTGAACGATGCGGAGCCGTGCGCGAGCCGCGCGACGGTTCCGACGTCGAACGGGTCGGGCAGGAAGAGCGCGTCGTAACCGGCGTAGAGCGCCGCGCCGCCGCCGTCGTCGAGGACGCGAAGCGCGCTCACGCACGGAACACCGGGGCCGGTGGGGATCGGCGGAGGCGACGCCCACGCGGCGCCGGTCCACTTCAGGAAGTTCGACTCGGTGAACCCGCCGCCGTTCGAGAAGATGCCGCCCACGAAGAGTGCCGGACCGGAGCCGTCGTCGAACGACGCGAGCGCCATCCCGAACGGCGGGTTCGGGAGCGTGCCGACGAGGCCGACTCCGAGCGGCGCGTAGCCGCTCCCGTCGAAGCTCACGATCGAGTTCGCCGCGACCACGCCTCCGCCGATGCCCGCTGCGCCGAACACCCCGGTCGCGTACAGGCGCGGTCCGGTTCCGGGGTCGAACACCGCGAGCGCGGCGACTCGCCCGAGGACTCCGCCCGCGGGCGCGCTCCACGCGCCGCCGCTCAGGCGCGCGAGCCCGCTCAGCGTCGGCACGATCCCCTCGCCGCCCGCGTACAGCGAGTTGCCGTAGACGCACAACGTCGCGACCGGCGCGAGCAGGCCGGTGCCGACCTGCACCCATGCGCCGCCCGTCCACTTCGCGACGGACTTCACCGGCGCGGCTCCCGAGTGCGTGAAGTCGCCGCCCGCGTAGAGCGCCGGCCCGCTGCCGTCGTCGAAGAAGATCAGCGCGCGCACCGTGCCGTCGAACCCGTCGCCGACCTGCGTCCACGTCTGGTTCCGGCGCCGCGCGATCCGCGCGACGGGCGTCGATCCGATGCTGGTGAACGATCCGCCCACGAACAGCGCGGGCCCGCCGCCGTCGTCGAACGTCGCGCTCGCTCGCACCGACGCGCTCGGTCCCGGGGACGCGAACGCGCCCGCCCAATCGGGGCACGCCGCCGATTGCGCTCGGGCTCCCCCATCGAGCAGCGCGATCGACATGAACCACGCAGCCGTGAACGCGCGTGTGTTCATGGGTCGGACGATACTGCGGCGACGGAGCGCGCCACAACCTGCGCCGCCGCGATGCCCCGGAACATCCGTGCCGCGCGCTGCGTCCGACCTCCACCAACACGCCGGAGATCCCGGTGGCGTCGTCTCGCTCCCTCGCGTCGTTCCTCGTCGTCGCATCCGCACTTCTCGTCACCGCGCCGCGCGCCCGCGCCACGAACTACTTCGTGTCGCCCAGCGGGAGCGACTCCGCGAACGGCCAGAGCACGTCGACCGCGTGGCGCACGCTGCAGCACGCGGCCGACGTCGTGCACGCCGGCGACACGGTGAACGTCCTCGCGGGGACCTACGTCGGCTTCAACCTGTTCACCAGCGGCGCGCCCGGCGCGCCGATCCGCTTCACGGCGAACGGCGGCGGCGACGCGCCGAACCCCGCGGTGATCGTGAACGGCAACAACGCGTTCACCAACAAGGACCGGATCAACCTCG
>CAZBOK010000087.1:0-13679 GCA_964493525.1 uncultured Phycisphaeraceae bacterium
CCCGTTGCTCGTGCCGCAGACGAACGTCTCCGCGAGCGGCACGAGCAACGGGTAGTTCGGGTGGAACAGGTAGCGCTGCGGCTCGCGTAGATCGGGCGTGCGCACGGCGCCGTCCTCGAACAGCACCTTCACCTTCAGACTCCAGTTCACGAGCGCGTCCTTCACCGGCGGCGTCGCGACGGCAAACGTCGCGCCGACGACCACCGGCAGGAGCACGAGCGCCCACAGCGCGAGGTCGACCGCGGTGAGCGATCGCGGTTCGCGTCGTGGCTCGCCGAACGCGACACGACGTCGTGCGGCGCGCGCGACCCACGCGACGGCGAGGACGATCGCGAGCGCGCGACAACTCCACGGCGCGATCGGGACGTGCGCGAGGTTCGCGACGAACAGGAGCCACGCGACGACGCACGGCCCGAGCACGAACGCGAGGCCCGCGCGGCCGGACCGCGCACCGGCGATGGAGGGCCGCAGCGTGGTCGCGACGAGATCTCCGCCGGCCAGCATCGCGGCGAGCGCGGCCGCGACCGCGAGCGTCGACTGCAGCGCGCTGATCACGGTGCTCCGATCGCGACGATCGCGGCGGGATCGAGGGTCGTCACCAGGCGATCGAGGTCGACGGCGAATTCGTATCCGGCGGCGCGACACGCGGCGAGCGCGTCGGGCCGACTCGCGAGCAGCGCGCGGAAGCGGTCGGCATCGAGCGTCGCGATCTGCCCGGGCAGCGTGTACATGCGGCGCGGGAACGCGAGGTAGTCGAGCTTGTTCACGTCGCGCGGCGAGGACCAGTCGATCACGAGGAAGCGCGCGCCGGGCGGCACGATCCGGTTCAGGATCTCCGCGGCGGGCGCCGACCGATCGAAGAACCGGGATGCGTGAGCGTCGCGGGATTCCGAGAACACGCCTTCGCGGCGCGCGGTGTCGAGCAGGCGGATCTGATCGACGAGCACCGCGCCCGCGGCCAGCACCGCCCCCGTCGTCGCGGCGACTTGGAGCGATGCACGCGGCCGCAACGCGCCGAAGAGCAGGAGTCCGAAGCCGAGCGACAAGAGCCCGACGCGGAGGTTGTCGCCGAGTCGGAAAGTGAACCCGCTCCACTCCGAGCGGAGGTCGGCGAGCCGCTCGCCGTGTGCTTCGGCCGTCGCGAGCGGTCGATCGATCAAGGTCGCGCGTGCGCAATCGCCGTCGACTGCGGAGCGGACGACGAGCCCGAGAATGACCGCCGACGCACCCGCGCAGAGGGTGGCGATCCGGGCGCGCGCGGGTTGCGGAAAGGCGGACGTCACCGCGGTAGGAGAGCCCCGTCCACCTCGCCTTGCAAGTCTGGAGCGGTCGCCGTATCGTCCGCCCCCGAGGATGACGAGGCGCCTGAGACCGTTCCGCTGCCATCGGAGCGTCTGGGACCGGGCCCCGAGCGTGTTGTTGTTGGTCCTGCTGGCCGGGTGCGGCGAACAGGACGCGAATCCTGGTGCGAGCGACGCGGCTGAGGTCCCTGACCTCGTCTACCGGCTCAGCCACGATCCGAGCGCGCGGGGCGTGATCGAGTCGCTCCGCAAACGTGTCGCCGCCGACCCCGGCAACGCGTCCGCCCACCTTCAATTCGCGGAAGCGCTCACGCGCTTCAACATCGCCACCGAGGCGGTGCACGAGCTGCGCCGTGTGCTCGAGCTCGACCCCGAGAACGAGCGGGCGCGATCGCTGCTGATCGATGCCGCGTTGTTCCGCGGGGATGTCGACGAGGGCCGGCGCGAAGTCGACGCTGGGCTCGCGCAGAAGGAGACCGCTGCGCTCCGGGTCGCGGCGGCGAAGCTCGATCTCGCGGACAAGCCCGCGCGTCCCGACTCCGCGGAAACGAATCTGCGCCGCGCGCTCGCGCTCGAACCGAACCACGTTGACGCGACCTATCAGCTCGCGCTCGTCCGGCTCATGCAGGACGACGCGACGACCGCCGTGCCGCTCCTGCGCGCGGTGGCGGCTCGCGACCCGCGACATCTCGGTGCGCGGTTCAACCTGGCGCGGGCGCTCCGCAAGCTCGGCGCGACGGACGAGGCCGACGCGGTCGCGGCCGAGCATCGCCGGCTCTCCCATCTCGAGGATCTGGGGCACCTCGACCAACCGAACGGCGTCGACGCCTGCCTCGCGCTCGCGCAGATGTACGCCGCCGGAAACGACCTCGAATCCGCGCTCCCCGAGATCGATCGCGCCGTCGAGGCCGCGCCCGCGGATCCGATGCCGTGGATCGTGAAGGGTCGCATCCTCGGCGCGGCGGGGCGGGTCGACGAGGCGGCGGACGCGTTCGAGAGCGGGCTCCTGCTCGGTCCGGAAGACCCGCGCCTCCTGAACGAATACGCGTGGCATCTCGCGACCCGATGCGACGGCGCGGACCGCCGGCGCAAGGCGCTCAAGCTCGCGGAATTGGCGGCGCGCGTGACGAAGAACCGCGATGCGAACGTCCTCGACACGCTCGCCGTCGTGCGCGCGAAGAACGGCGACCGAGCCGGCGCGCTTGCCGCGATCGACGCGGCGTTGCGGATCGATCCGGCGAACGCCGCGTTCAAGAAGCGTCGATCGGAGTTCGTCGCGAGCGGGAGCCCACCTCGATGAACCGGCGCGGCCCATCGATCGTGCTCGTTCTCGCGGCGCTTGCCGTTTCCGCCTGCGATCGCGACGGCGCGAGTTCCGCCGCGACGGGACCGTTCGCGTTCACCGACGTCACGCGCGAATCGGGGATCCACTTCGTTCACGAGAACGGGGCGCTCGGCAAGCGCCATCTGCCGGAGACGATGGGCGGCAGTGCCGCGTGGCTCGACGCCGACCAGGATGGCGACCTCGATCTGTTCCTCGGTCAAAGCGGTCCGCTGCCGGAGCGCGCGCGCGCCCCATCGCGTTCGCCCGCGCGCAACGGCCTGTTCCGCAACGACGGCGCGCTCCGGTTCACCGACGTGACCGACGCGTCAGGCGACGCGCGCTCCACGGGCTACGGCCAAGGCGTCGCGGCCGGCGACTTCGACGGTGACGGCCTCGTCGACCTGTTCGTCGTGAACTTCGGCCCGGATGTCCTGCTCGAGTCGCGCGGCACCTGCGCATTCGACGACGTCACGCAGCGCGCCGGGATCGCCGAGGATCGTTGGGGAACCTCGGCGTGCCTCTTCGACATGGATGCCGACGGCGACCTCGACATCTACGTCGCGAACTACCTCGACTACTCGATCCCTGTGGTGCTCGAGCGGACGCGCGGCGAGGGATACATCGCGTATCCGCATCCGGACAAGTTCGAGTCCGCTCCCGACCAACTCTGGCGCAACGAAGGCAACGGCACGTTCGTCGACGCGACGGCCGCCGCCGGGATCAAGGACGTCGACGGCAAGGGGCTCGGCGTCGCGGCGGTCGACCTCGACGACGACGGCGATCTTGACGTGTACGTCGCGAACGACTCGACCCCGAACTTCCTGTACCGGAACGACGGCGCCGGGCACTTCACCGACGTGACCGAGCATTCGAACGCCGGGTACAGCGCGGACGGGCGCACGCAAGCGAGCATGGGGATCGGCGTCGGCGACGTCGACGGGGATCTGCGACCGGAGCTGTTCGTCACCAACCTCGACTCGGAGACGAACGCGCTGTACCACAACCTCGGGGATCTCGTGTTCGAGGACGACTCGCTCGTGCGCGGACTCGCGGCGCCGAGCCTCCCGTTCGTCGGCTTCGGCACCGGGATGTGCGACTTCGACCTCGACGGCGACCTCGACGTGTTCGTCGGTAACGGCCACATCATCGACAACATCGCGCGGTTCGATCCGATGGCGGGGTCGACCTACCGCGAACGGATCCTGTTCTTCGAGAACAACGGCGGCGGACGGTTCGCGGAGCTCGGGGACGCGGCCTGCGCCGCGCTGCGCACCGAGCGCGTGGTGCGCGCGGCGGCGTTCGGCGATCCCGACGACGACGGCGATGTCGACGTGGTGCTCGCCCAGAACGCCGCGAGCGCCGTGCTGCTGCGGAACGACGGCGAGCGACGCGGCCATTTCCTGCGCATCGAGTTCCGCGATGCGCACGGCGCGCCGATCCTCCCGGCCGCGGTGACGCTCACGTGCGGCGGTCGGAAGCTCGCCGCGCCGTGCTTCCACGGCGGTTCCTACTGCGCGGTGAACGATCCGCGGATCCTGGTCGGGGTCCCGACGCCGCGCGTCGAGCGCGTCGACGTGCGATACGTGGGCGGCTCGACGCTCACGCTGCAAGACGTCGCGAGCGATGCGATGTACATCGTGGGCGTCGACGGAAAGCCGACGCTCGTGCCCCGCTCGAAGTGATCCGGTCGCGAGCCGCGACTCAGGTCAGGAGCTTCTGCCGCACCTTCTCGAGCTGGACCTTCAGCTTCGACATCACGTTCGAGTGGATCTGGCAGACGCGCGACTCGGTGAGGCTGAGGATGTCGCCGATCTCACGCATGGTGAGACCCTCGTAGTAGTACATGATCACGATCAGCTTCTCCTTACGGGAGAGCGTGCGCGTGATCGAGTGCAGGATGTCCTTCTGATTGAGGTTCTCGACCGGGTCGATGGCGGTCTTGTCCTCGATCACCTCGATCTTGCGGAGCGAGTCCTCGTCGTCGCGCTCCTCCCACTTCTCGCTCAGCGAGTAGATCGTCCGCGCCGACGATGCTTCCTTCATGTCGCCGAACTCGTCGAGGCTGACGCCGAGCTTCTTCGCCATCTCGAAGGCGGTGGGGCAGCGCCCGAGCTCGACTTCGAGCGCCTGTTCGGCGCGCGAGATCTGGTGCGCCTTCAGGCGCACGAGGCGCGGGACCCAGTCCTGCGAGCGCAGCTCGTCGAGGATCGATCCGCGAATGCGGGTCGTGCAGTAGGTCTTGAACTTGATGCCGCGATCGAGGTCGAAGCCGTCGATCGCGTCCATCAATCCGAACACGCCGGCGCTGTGGAGGTCATCGAGCTCGATGCTCTTCGGGAGGCTCATCAGGAGCCGCTCGGAGATGTAGCGGACGAGCGGGAGGTAGCGCTCGATGAGCTGGTTGCGGAGGTCCTGGTCGCCGGTGCGCTTGTACCCGCGCCACACGTCGTCGACCTCGCTCGGCGCGGCGGTGGTCGTCGCGGGAGTCGCGGAGGCGACCGGCATCGCGCGAGAGACCGTGTTGTGGGGGAGAGTCGTCCGAAGATCCCGAGTCATGCGGCGCTCCTCTTTCGCGCTGCCGACCACGAGGCGTGCTCGCGATCCGGCGGCAACTGGCTGCCATCCCGCCGATGCATCCCGGCGGCTTAGGCCCTGAAGTTTTGCGTCCTTCCCTTTCGGGAAGTTTGCCCTTGGACACCATCCGCGAGCCTTGCGGGCTCTTGGAACAGGCGGGAATCTACCCCCCTCGTCCGGGGAGGCAAGACAAAAAATACAATCTATCCAAAATACACAGGTCTCCGCCCGACGCGTTCCAAACGGGTCTTCCCGGTGTTCTCCACGGGTTTCCAACCCCGAAAGCGCGAAAGGCCGTCGCCCCGGAGGGAGCGACGGCCTTTCGTGGAGGACCGTGGATCGAGATCGATCAGGTCTTGGCGACGATCGGGCGCCCGCTCTGGAAGTAGGCGCCGGCGAATTCGAAGAACTGCTCTTCGAGGAAGATCCGCAGCGACTGGCACGCTTCGTCGGTGCCGATCACGTTCACGATCGCGCTGTCGAGGTCGCGGTTTCTGACCGTCTTCTTGCACCGGACCTGAATGAGATCCGGATCGACCGGAGCATCGACGCTGATCGGACCCGGGGACGGGTCGATGAGGAAGGTGATCCGGGAGAAGTACTTCTCGACATGGCTCGAGGCACCGAGCACGAGATCGTCGTTGTGCAGCTCGATCTTGTACTTGCCCTCGAAGAAGGACTTGGTGCGCCGAAACGCCGGCAGCTCCGCCATGAACTTGTCGATGTACTCCGTGATGACGTGCTCGATCTTCTCGCGGCGGTCGATGCGGTGCTCGATGCGCGTCACTCGCGCCAGCTCGGCCACCGCGTTCTTCTCGCGCTGCTGCTTCGATTCCTGATCCTTCTCTTCACGGATCCGGCGCAGACGTTCTTGGAAGTCGGTGACCATTTCACGCTCCGAGTCGATACGCATTCGCGTCGGGACGACACGCTCGTGCTCGCGGTAGTAGATCCGGGGGCACTATAACGCCACCCCTTCGAGGTGCCGGGGAAAAATGGGAAAACGGCCTTGGCGGCGCGCGCGCGCCAAATGCGTCCGTTTGGCGATTCTAGTGATCGCGGTGTTCGGAGCTCGGCGACGCGTCGGAGCCCGGAGGAGCGAGCGCGGCGCGCGCCGCGTCGAGCTCGAGAGCGAGAAGCGCGTGAGAAGGCGTCCCACGGAAGCGCGGCATCGCCGCCTTCAAGGTGTCGATCGCGTCCTCGCGGCGGCGGGAGGAACGTGCCTGATCGACCAACGCACGGGCCGCGACGTCGGCGGCAGCCTCGACCTGCGATCTCAGTTCGGCTGCGCGCTCGGGAGTTCGGGTCCGCTCGTCGAGTGACGCCGCGAGATCGTCGAGTGCGGCGGAGAACTGACCGTTCTTGATCCGATCGCGAAGCGTCGCGTCGTCGGCCGTGCCCGGCGTGTTCGGCGGCGACACCGCGGCGAGCGCGCGGTCCCGGCGCTCCGACAGTTCCGCCCCGAACGGCGTACCGAGGAACGGTGCCACGATCTCGTTCGCCGTCGCCCGCACGTCGTCCGCGTCGGCCGAACCGCCGGAAGCGACGCGCGCCGCCAGCGCATCGAGCCTGCGCAGCGCGAGGTCCCGGGCTTCGAGCGTCGTTTCAATCTTTGCCAGTTCGAGCTCGGCGCGCGCCACGGAGCGCCGATCCTGCGCGGAGTCGCGCAGCGATTTCCACGCGTCGGAAGCCGCCTTCCAATCGCCGCGGTTCGCGAGCCCCTCCGCCTCGGTCGCTTCCGCGCGCTCCGACGCCGGAATCTCCTGGCGCGCGCACGAGCCTGCGACCAGCGCGACGACCAGGACCGCGGAGGTGCGCAGCATCAGTACCGCAGGAGCGAGCGCACCTCGTGCGGCGCCACGCGCTCCCGCCCCTTCAGGAACCCGAGCTCGATCACGACGAGGCACGCCGCGATGTCGCCGCCGAGCGAGCGGACGAGCTTCGCGCACGCGCCGAGCGTCCCTCCCGTCGCGAGCAGATCGTCGACGATGATCACCCGTTCGCCGGCCGTCACGGCGTCGTGGTGGATCTCGATCGAGTCGGTGCCGTACTCGAGCGCGTAGGACTCGCGCACCGTCTTCCACGGGAGCTTGCCCGGCTTGCGCACCGGCACGAACCCAGCGCCGAGCTCGCGAGCGAGCGCGGCGCCGAAGATGAAGCCGCGCGACTCGATGCCGACGATCTTCTTCGCGCGCAGGTCGGACGTCCGTTCCGCCAGCGCCCCGATCACGCGCCGGAAACCGTCCGGGTCCGCAAGCAGCGGCGTGACGTCCTTGAACACGATCCCCTTCTTCGGGAAGTCCGGGACGTCGCGGATGAGGCGCTTCAGGTCGTCCATCGCTCACATCTCCTCGGGGTGTTCGATTCCCGCCATCTCGAGTCCGTTCGCCAGGACGATCTGCGCGGATCGGATCGCCGCGAGACGCGCGTTCAGGAGGTCGTGCTCGGTGCCGAGGACGCGGCATTCGATGTAGAAGCGGTTCAACGCCGCGGCAACCGCGAGCAGGTGGTCCGCGACCGTGACCGGCTCGAACTCGGCGGCGGCGCGCTCGACGGCTTCCGGGAACTGCGCCACCGCGCGCAGGAGATCGCGTTCCGCATCACTCGTCAGCAGGTCGAAGCGGAACGGCCCGCGCAACGTCGCCGGGTCGACGCCGGCCTTGCGGAAGATGCTCGCGATCCGCGCGTGCGAGTATTGGAGGTAAGGGCCGGTGTCGCCTTCGAACGACAGCACGTGTCCCCAGTCGAACTCGACGTCCTTGATCCGCCGGCTGCGCAGGTCGTTGAAGATGACCGCGCCCGTCCCGACGGCGCGCGCCACGCGATCCTTGTCCTTCAACTCGGGGTTCTTCTGCTCGATCGTCTCCTTCGCGAGCTCCACCGCGCGGTCGAGCACCTCCTCGAGCAGCAGGATGTCGCCCGACCGCGTCGACATCTTGCGGTCCTTGAAGCGCAGGAGTCCGAACGGCACGTGCACGCAGTCGCGCGCCCAGCTCTTGCCGAGCAGCTCCAGGATGCGGAACAACTGCTTGAAGTGGAGGGACTGCGCCGCGCCGACGACATAGAGGCACTTGTGGAAGCCGAACTCCTGCTTGCGGTACTCGGCTGCCGCGAGGTCGCGCGTCACGTACAGCGTTGCGTCATCCTTCTTCTTGATCACCGAGACGCCGAGTCCCTCTTCGCTCAGGTCGACGATCGTCGCGTCCTGACTCTCCTTCAACAGTCCTTTCGCCGCGAGCTCGGCGAGCACGCCCGGCATGCGCGACTCGTAGAACGACTCGCCGGTGTAGTGATCGAAGGACACCCCGAGGCGGTCGTAGACGCGCTTGAACTCCGTGAGGCTCACGTCGCGGAACTTGGCCCACAGCGCGCGGACCGCCGGATCGCCCGACTCGAGCGCCTTGAACGCCGCGCGCGCTTCGTCCTGCAGCTTGGGGTCGACCTTCACGTCCTGGTTGAAGCCGACGTACAGCTCGAGGAGGTAGGGGATCCCTTCGCGATCGAGCCGCGCGGCGTCGCCCTTGCGCCGGTACGCGACGATCAACTGTCCGAATTGCGTGCCCCAGTCGCCGAGGTGGTTCACGCCGACGACGCGGTACCCGCACGCCTTCAGGATGCGTCCGATCGCGCCGCCGATCACCGTGGAACGCAGGTGATGGATGCCGAACGGCTTCGCGATGTTCGGCGACGAGAAGTCGACCACGATCGTCTTCCCCGCGCCGCGCGTCGAGCCGCCGTACGCCGGACCTTCCGCGAGCGCGCGCTCGATCACCGCGCGGGCGACCGCGCCGCGATCGAGCGTGAAGTTCACGTACGGGCCGACGGCTTTCACCGCGACGATCGGCGCCTCGACGGCGATCGCGCTCGCGAGCGTCGCCGCCAGTTCCGCGGGGTTCTTGCGCGCCGCCTTCGCGAGCGTGAACGCCGGCACCGCGAAGTCGCCGAGCGCCGGATCGCGCGGCCGCTCGATGAGCTCGCGCGCCTGCTCGAGCGGGATCCCCGCCGCTCCTGACGTCAGCTCCGCGATCCGATCCTCGAATGACTGCATGCGCGCGCGACTCTTTTCCGAAGACGAAAACGCGGGAGTCTATCGGGGCGCGCGCGGGCCGTTAAGCCGGACCGCGATCGGCCAGCGCCCGCCGCGCGCGCTCGAGCACCGCGAGCAGATCCTTGTGATGCAGCAGGTCGCGCGCCTCCGCGAACGGCGTCCAGCGCGCGTCGTCGTGCTCGCTCGAGCGTTGCACGGAGCGGTCGCGCGCGCTCCCCAGGAACAGCACGACCGTTTTCAACACGTGCCCGTGCCGCGTGCGCACCGCGTAGGTGATCTCTTCACGGAACGACGGGTGGAGGTCGACCGTGTCGACGCCGGTCTCCTCGAGCGTCTCGCGGTGCGCGGTCTCGGAATCCGATTCCCCCGGCTCGGTGTGACCCTTCGGGAAGCCCCACGTGCCGTGCTTCGCGTTGCGCAGCAGGAGGTAGTGCGGCTCCGAGTCCGGCTCGCGGTGGTAGAGAATGATTCCCGCGGCACGCTCGCGGCCGGCCATGCGATCCGTCATCGGCGGCGGATCATAACGCTCGGATCAGAACGGCCCGCCGTCGTTGCCCACGCACACCCAAGCTCCCCACAAACTCGGGTGACACGGGTCGTCGATCGCGCTGCCGCGCGGGAAAACGGGCCGCGCCGATCCGTCGAGCCACGCGGCCTGCGCCGCGCGCAGCGCCTCCGCGAGCGGGAGGCCGGACGCCGCGGCCTCGTGCATCCGGACCGTCACGGTCGCCGCGCTGCGGTCGTCGACGTCCTCGAGCGTCGCGATCACCGAGCTCGCGCCCGCCGCGAGGAACGCGCGCCAGACGCCGAGCACTCCCTCGCCGCGATGAAGGTCGCCGGTCGCGGTCCCGCACGCCGACAGCACGACGCGCGCGCCGGGAGTGAGCGGCAGTCGCGCGACGTCGGCCGCGGACAGGCGATCCGCCGCCTCCGGCTCGCGACCCGCGCGCGCGCTGCGGAGGACCAGCACGGACCGATTGGCCAGGCGCGGATCCGCTTCCGCGTGGCAGCCGAGGTGGAGCCACCCGAAGCTCTCCGCCCGCAACGCGGCGCCGACCTGCGCCGCGCTCGCATCGTCTCCGTCGAGGAACCTCACGCGCCGATGGAGTCGCGCGACGGCAGCGCCCTCGACGTTCGAGAACCACAGCTCGGGCGTCGCCAGGAACAACACACCGTCTTCCGCGCAGGGCGGCGAGAGGGAGCGCAGGACCGCGCGCGACGGCACGACGACGACCGCCGCGCTCCGCACCAGGAAGCGCAGCGACTCGTACCCGCCGCCGCCGTCCCGCTCGCGCAGGACGAGCGTCGCGAACGGCAGGCGGCCGATCGCTCCTTCCGGCATGACGATCACGCGGCGCGGCGGAGCGTCGCCGCCGAAGAACTCCAGCGCTGGACCGAGCACCGCGCGCGCGACCGCGAGCGAATCGCGCTCGAACTCCGCGGGCGGCGCGAGCGACGCTTCGGGGGCGAAGTGCTTCGCGCGGTAGTCGGACACGAGCGACTCGATCGCGCTGCGCGCACCGAGATCGGCGAAGCAGCGGCGGCCGGCGCACCGCGCCAGCAGAAGCATGTGCTCGATCCCGCGGACCGGCGCCGCGAACCACCGCAGCTCGGCGACGCCGTCCCCGAGCGGCGGCAGCTCTTCGATCGTCGCTTCGGCGTGCGGAGCCGGCGCGCCGCGCGCGGCGAGCATCGTCAAGAGGACGCGCGCGCGCTCGTTCTCGATCAACGCGGTCGCGAGCGTGAACGCTTCCGCCTCGAGCGCCGGAGTGTCCGTCCACGCGAGCAGGCGAGCGGCGAGTTCGCCGCGCGACACCGGCCGTCGCACGTCCGCTTCGAGGAGCACCTGCGGCGTGGCCGCCTTCGCGGCACGGCGATCCTCGGTGATGAACCGGGCGATCTCGCGCCGCGCCGCGCCGACGTCGCGCGCGTCGAGCGCCACGAGCGCCGACACGAACGCGTTGTCGCGCCGATCCTCGAGCAGCGGCAGGTCGATCCCCGCGCGCGCGGCCGCGGCGAGGACCGCGCCCTGCTCCGCGAGCGACGCCACGCACGCTTTCGCGTTGCCCGCGCGGTACTCGGACCACGCGGTGTGCCGCAGGCAGCGCGACAGCGCGCGCGGATCGCCCGCGCCGCGGAACCACGCGAGCGCCGCGGCGAATTCGACGCGCGCCTCGCTCGCGCGATCGGATCCCGCGAGCACCTGCCCGCGCCAGTCGTGGACCGTCGCGCGCACCGAGTCGTCCGCGAACTCCGCCCACGCGCTCGCACGCTCGAGCCAGTGGACGCTGCCGGTGGCGTCGGCCCGCGACATCGACTCGAGCCCCTCGTCGGTCAGCGCCCCCGCGAACGCGGCGGCTTCGTCGGGAGTCGGGTGGACGCCGGCGGGGGAGTCGATCGCACCCCAGAGCGCCCGCCCGCGCGCCGACGCATCGGACGCGAGGCGCTGCAGCGACGCCGCGCGGATCCGCGACGCATCGTCCGCGCCCGCGCCATCGTCCGCACGCGCGAGGAGCGCGACGACGGACGCGAGCGCGAGCGCCAACATCGATTCAGCTCCGGCGGCCGGCGACCATCGCTTCGAGCCGCTCGAGGCCCATGCGCATGTTGTCCATCGGCGGGCCGAACGAGAACCGCATGAACTTCGCGAACGGCGACGGTCCGCGCCGGAAGCGGCCGGGGTTCACGTCGAAGAACTCGCCCGGCACCGTCATCACCTTCCGCTCGATCGCGCGGCGGAAGAACGTCATCGGCTCGTCGAGCGGCGGCTTCATGTTCTCGAGCGAGCCCCAGCAATAGAAGGTGCCGCGCGGCTCGGGGGCGAATCGCACGCCGATCTTCTTCAGCCGCGTGACCATCTCGCGGCGCTTCTTCGCGAAGCCGACGCGCAGCGCGGTCGTCTCCTGATCGGCCTGCGAGGGTTCGAGCGCCGCGAGCGCCGCGCGCTGCGCGATCCGGCTCGGCCCGCCGTCGAGCGCCGACGCCGTGCGCGCCATGCTCTCGACCATCGCGCGCGGCCCGACCGCCCAGCCGATGCGCCAACCCGGATACCGGTAGCTCTTCGTCAGTCCGTCGATGAGGATCACCGGATCCTGCTCGATGTCCTTCACGAACTCCGCCGCCGACACCGGCCCGGCGCCCGGCTTGCCGTCCTTCGTGTAGATGAAGTGGCTGTAGAACTCGTCGAGCAGGAGCGTCACGCCGCGATCGCGCGCGACGTCGACCATCCCTTTCAGTTCCGCGCCTTCGAGGAGCGCGCCCGTCGGGTTGCACGGGTTCGACACGACGAACGCGCCGAGGTCCTCGTCGTCGACCTCCTCGGCGAAGCGATCGGGTGGGATCGTGAACCCGTCTTCCGCGCGCGCGCGCAGCGGAACCGTGTGCAGTCGCGCGAGGTGCAGGCTGAGCATGTCCTCGTACGCCGTGTAGTCGGGCAACTGGTACCCGACGTTCACGGGGCCGAGCGCAACCATCGCGCGCGACAACGCGAGGCGACCGCCCTGCGCGACGCACACGTTCGCGGCGGTGTACTTCGATTTCTTCCCGCGCCGGTAGAGCCGGTTGTAGTGCTCGGCAATCCGCTCGCGCAGCTCGGGGATCCCTTCCAGCGGACCGTAGGCGTGATCGCCGGGTTCGAGGTCGACGTGCGAGATGCGCGGCGGCGCGCCCTCCATCGGCCCGACCTCCGGTTGACCTTGCCCGAGGTTGCACCAGTCGGGGTGGCCGTTCACGAAGCCGAGCTTCACCGCCTCGGCGACCACCCAGATCACGCCCATGTAGGGCACTTCGCGGAAAGCGCCGCGCGCGCTCTCGATGCCTGTCGTCATGTTCGTCCGTGCGGGTTCAGGGAAGTTCGAGCGAAGGTACCGAGCGCCCGTGAGGCGCGTGAGAGGGATCCTGTACCGCGGTCGCGCGCGACTAGTGCGCCGGCGGCAGTCGCAGGATCGGGTAGTCGTCGCCTTCGTGAACCACGCCGTCGAGGAAGTTCCACGTGACGAGCCCGTCGTCCGAGCGCGCTTCGAGCAGGTAGACCGCGAGCGTCCCGAGCGGTTGGTCGAGCGGCACGCGGAACCAGCCGGCGGGGATCGTGCGCGTCTCGCGGCGCGGGTCAGTGTCGAGCTCCGTCTCGAGGTGACCCTGGAAGGGCTCGGGCTTGTGCGAGAAGCGCGTCACGCGTTCCACCTCGACCTCGGCCTGCAGCGGCGCGGTGATCTCCTCGATGCGGATCCCATGCAGCCGGAGGTTCTCGAGAACGGAGCCGAGCGCGCGCGGCACCAGGTAGGCGCGCGGCCGCGGGACGGTGAGCGTCGGCTCGTAGCGGTCGAAGTGCGTCACGACGTAGTCCTTCGGCGCGAGCACCGGCGGGGGCGGCCCGGGCGAGACGTCGTCGTGATCGAACCCGAGCAGCGTCGCCTGGTCGGGAGCGGCCGCG
>CAZBOK010000088.1:0-13588 GCA_964493525.1 uncultured Phycisphaeraceae bacterium
ACGGCAAGCACGTGATCGTGCGCGCGTCGTCCGATCGCAGCGCCGCGAACCGCGCCGCGGTCCTCGTGCGGGCCTCTGCAACGCTCCCGTTCGTGCCGCGTCCGCTCGGCGTGGACGAGGACTCGAACGTGTTCCTCGAAGAACATCGCTCGGGCGCGCTGCTCGCCGAGCGGCTGAACCGACACGACGTCGGGCCGATCGTCGCCGAGACCGGTCGACGACTCCGGTTGTTCCACGGCGTCGACATCGGCGGCCTGCCGGACATCCCGGTGCAGGACGACGCCGCTCTGTTCGCATCGCTCGACGACGCGGTCGGCGAGATCGAAGCGCTCGACTCCGACGCGCACGCGCTCGCTCGCGACGTCCGCGCGAAGATCGCGGACGCGTGGCCATCGGCGCCCGAGCGTCCGCCGGTCCTCTGTCACGGCGCGTTCGACGCAAACGCGGTGCGATTCAACTCCGACGGCCCTGTCCTCCTCGGCCCCGACGATGCGTGCATCGCCGACCCGCACCGCGACGTCGGCCGCTTCCTCGCCGGCATCGCGCTCGCGGAAATCGATGGACGCGTCGATCGGACGGCCCCGCCGATCTTGCGCGCCGCGTTCGTCGAGGGTGCTGGCACGCGACTGGTCCCCGCGCTGCGCTTCGAGGCCGTCGCGCTGCTCGAGCTCGCGACGCGGCCGTTCGCGCGGCAGCGGCCGAACTGGCGCGCGGAGATGACCCGACTGCTCGAGCGCGCGCGTGCCTGCGTCGATCAGCGGCCCTGATCGGCCGCGAGTCCGCGGTCCGCGAGCAGTCGACGCCGATCGACCTTGCCGTTCGCGTTCTTCGGCAGCGTCTGGAGGATCTCGATGCGTTCGGGCACCGCGGCCGGCTCGAGGATCGGCACCAACGCCGCGCGCAACGTCGCGACGTCGACACCGCGCGCCGCGACGAATGCGGCGAGCCCGGTCGCGCCGTCCTTCCGCGCGAACGCCAGGACCGCGGCGTCCTCGACGCCGTCGACTCCGGCGATCGCGCGCTCGACCACGCTTGGTTCGACGCGTTGGCCGCGCACCTTCACCATGTCGTCGAGTCGTCCGAGCAGGAACAGCCGACCTTCCGCGTCGAGCCGCCCGAGATCACCGGTGTGCAGCCGCGTGCGTCCGTCGGCGAGCGGGACGAAGCGCGTGCGGCCGCCGGCGTCGCCGAGATATCCGTCCGCGAGCCGTCGCGCGGTCACCACCACCTCGCCCTCCTCCCCCGGCGGCAGCGTCCGACCGTCCGCCGCGACGATCGAGATCTCGCGATCGGGCAGGCCGGCGGCGACGGGCACCGGATCGTCGACCGCGTCGTCGGCGTGGAAGAACGAATGCGCGATCGTGCGCGCTTCGCTGGATCCGTAGCCGTGCCGCAGCACCACGTGCGGAGCGAACGTGCGGCGGAACGCCGCGACGTCGGCCGCACGCAGCGTCTCGCCGGTGACCGACAGCAGGCGCAGCGACGGCGTCGGGCGCATCCCGGTCGCGCAGAGGAACCGGAGGATCGCCGTGGTCGCGCGCGACACGCTGATCGAGCGCTCGATGAGCCAATGCGGCAACCGATGCAGCCACGCGCGCGAGTCGAACGGGTGCAGGCTCGCGCCGGTGACGAGCGTCCCGATCAACGGCATCAGCGTGGCGCTGAACGCCGGGGCATACAGGAGGTCGGCGCGATCGGATGGCGCCATGCACGCGTCGTTCGCCTGCAGCACCGAGTCGGCGAGCAGGAATGCGTGGCCCATCGACACGCCTTTTGGCCGCCCGGTCGAGCCCGACGTGAAGTAGACCGCGGCGCGCGTGCGGCCGTCGAGCCGGAGCACCGGAGCCGGGGGCAGGTCGATCGATTCGATCGCGACCGATCGCGTCGCGGGCGACGCAGCGCGGAGCGACTCGATGCGCCGCGCATGGTCGGCGTCGTGCAGCAGGAGCCGCGCGCCGCTCTCCGCGAGCGCGTCGCACAGCATCGGGTCCGGCCACGACGCGTCGAGCGGGACGAACGCCGCGCCGGCGGCGAGCACGCCGAACGCCGCCGCCGGGAAGTCCTCGACGGAGAGCGCGAGCGCCACGTTCTCTCCCGCGGCCCCGAAGTCGCGGACTGCGGCGGCGATCGACGACGCGCGCGCGACGAATTCCGCGTAGTTCAGCGTCCGGCGCTCTCCGGCGATCGCGATCGCGTCGGGCGTTCGCTCCGCGCGCCGCACGATGCAGCGGAAGAGATCGAGGTCGACGAGGTCCGCGCGCAGCGGCTCGTGGTCCGCGGGCGCGACGCGGCAGGTCGCGCAGTGCCCCGTCGAACGCGGCGCTTGCGTCCCCGCCGCGCTCATCGCTCCTCGGCGGCGCAGCGCCGCACGAGCTCGCCGGCGATCGTGTCGGCGACCGGCGCGCGCAGGTGATCGGCGTGCATCCCGGGATATTCGATGATGTCGAACTTGCCGGCGAAGAGGCCGGTCCAGCCGAGCATCGGATCGTCGCGGTAGATCGCGCTCGACGGCTGCACCGACGCGCGGAAC
The DNA here is from genome assembly GCA_964493525.1 of uncultured Phycisphaeraceae bacterium. Classification (GTDB taxonomy): domain Bacteria; phylum Planctomycetota; class B15-G4; order B15-G4; family JADJEK01; genus CAZBOK01. Next base: position 2,531 of record CAZBOK010000088.1, read on the forward strand.
AGCACGGCGTCGCCGGGATACGGCTGCGGTCGGTAGCGCCGCTTGGCGAGCACGCAGGCCTCGTACAGCCACAGGAACCGCTCGCCGCGCTTCGGCAGCAGGAGGCGCCGGCTCGCCATCAACCGCAGCCGCATGGCGATCGCGCGTCGCTTCATGCGCATCCCCTCGCCGAGCAGGTCGGCCGAGAACGGCTCGTCCACCTGGAGCGGCGGCATCAAGCGGCGCAGCACGGCGGCCCACGTCGCGCGCAGACCCGGGCGGCGGCGCGGGTAGCCCGGCGCATAGGTGTCGAGCAGCGCGACGAGGTCGACGGTTCGGCCGGCCGCACGCAAGCGCCGCGCGAGCTCGAGCGCGACGAGGCCGCCGAACGACGATCCCGCGACGCGGATCGGGCCGTCGGGCTGCAGTGCGAGCACGTGGGGGAGGAAGCGATCGACGAGGTCGTCGACGCGGCTCAAGAACGGGCGCGTGCGGTCGAGACCGGGATACGCCATGCCGATGACCCGCACGCGCGGCGCGAGCGCCTTCGAGATCTCGTGCAGCGTGAACGCGTCGGCGCCTGCGGCGGGCGCGAAGAACAACGGCGAGCCGACCGCCGACAACGGCACCAGCGGGCGGTCGATCGGCGGCGCGTTCCCGTCGCGGAGGCGGCGCGCGTGGCGAACGGTCCGCGCCAGCTTGCGCACCGTGGGCGCTTCGATGAGCGTCGTCAGCGGCAGCTCGACGTGCAGTCGCTCCGCGATCGCGCTGAACACGCGCGCCGCCGTGAGCGAGTCGCCGCCGGAGACGAAGAAGTCCGCGGTCGCGCCCAGGTTCGGTGACTCGAGCACGTCTTCGAAGATCCGCAGCAACTCCCACTCGACTTCATCGAGCGGCAGTTGGCGGCGCGTCCGTGCGGTCGTGACCGGTTGCATCGCGGCAGTTCCGCGCGGAGTCTATCGCGAAGATCCCGCGGAACTCCCCTACACTCCGCGCCCGTGACCGAACCGGACGCAAGCGCACCGACGCTCCGCCGCTCGCTGTCGTTGTTCGACTCGACGATGATCGTGATGGGGACGATCATCGGCATCGGGATCTTCTTTCAACCGAAGCGCGTCGCCGAGGCGAGCGGGTCACCCGCGATGGCGTTGCTCGCGTGGGCGTTCGGCGGCGTGATCGCGCTCTCCGGCGCGTCGACGTACGCGGCCCTCGGTCGGATCCTGCCGCACACCGGCGGGCCGTACGTCTACCTGCGCGAAGGCCTCGGCCGCTTCTGGGCGTTCCTCTACTCGATCCTCGCGTTGACGGTGATCGTGTCGGGCGCGAACGCGGCGGTCGCGCTGGTCTTCTTCGACTACCTCGGTCGGCTCGTGCCGATGGCGCCGGAGGCGCGCGCGCCGGTCGCCGCGGGGGTGATCCTCTTCCTGATGGTGATGAACATCCTCGGCGTTCGCCAAGGGAGCGGACTGCAGAACCTGTTCACGGTGCTGAAGATCCTCGCGCTCGTCGGCGTCATCGTGGTCGGCATCGGCTGGGGCAGCGGCCCCGACTTCGCGGCGCGCACGCGCGAGGCCGGCAACCCGGGGGTCGGCGGCTTCGCCGGGTTCATCGCGGCGCTCGTCCCCGTCCTGTTCTCGATCGGCGGCTGGCAGAACCTCTCGAACGTCGCGGGCGAGATGAAGAAGCCGGAGCGCGACCTGCCGCGCGCGATCTTCTTCGGCGTCATCGCCGTCATCGCGATCTACCTGCTCGCGAACGTCTCGTTCCTCCGCCTCTTGCCGATCGATCGACTCGCGCACGCGTCGACGCCGGCGTCGGACGCCCTCGCCGTCGCGTTCGGTGAGAACGCGGCGCGCGTCGTCGCGGTCGCGATCCTCTGTTCCGCGTTCGGCATCCTGAACGGGTTGATGCTCTCCGGGCCGCGCTTGTACTACGCGCTCGCGAAGGACGGCCTGCTCCCGGCGCCGTTCGCCGCGGTGCATCCGCGCTTCCGCACGCCGATCGTCGCGATCGTCGCGCAGGGAGTGATCTCCGCCGCGCTGTGCATGTGGAACGACGTCGGCAAGCTCACCGATTACGTCGTGTTCGCCGACGCCCTGTTCTTCGCGCTGAACGCGCTCGCGCTGTTCCGGCTCGCGATGCGCGCCGACGTCAAGGTCGCGCCGCTGCGCCTCCTCGGTCAGCCGTGGTGCGGGCTCGTGTTCCTCGTCGTCATGTCGGCCGCGACGATCGGGATCCTCGTGCAGTTCTGGTCGAACGCGCGCTGGGGACTGCTGATCTTCCTCGCCGCGGCCGCGATCTACCCGCTCGTCGAGCGCGCGCGAAAGCAGCGCGCGACCTGATCGTCAGAGCGACTGATCCAGCAGGAGAATCGCACTCGAGGGGCCGAGCCGGCACGGCGTGCCGGACGGGCAGAACACCGACTGCAAGTGCACCCCGATGCCGAGCACTCCCGGGCCCAGGTCCGGCACGGCGACCGGCACGCTCGACACGCCGCCCGCCGGCAACGCCGGCAGAGCGATCGCGAGCGTCGGCGAACCGACGAGCAACGTGCCGCCCGCGAACGGCAGGATCGAAAAGCCGGGGACGGCGGCTGCGAGCACGATCGGGACGTCGCCCGGCGTGCCCTGGAACAGCAGCGTCAGGTTCTGCAGCTCGCGCGTGGGCGAGCTCGCGACGAACGAGCGCGTCGGACCGAACAGGTTCGTGAGCGAACCGCCGGAGCTCGACACGGTCGGGAGTCCCGGCGACGAAGTGACCGTGGTGAAGCCGGAGCAGCCGCTCGCGCCGAGCCCGCCGATGAAGGTGCAGCCCTGCGCGTAGACGACGCCGCCGGACGCGATGTTCAACCCGTTCGCGCCGTTGGTCGGCGGCAGGCACCACAGTGAAACGGAGATGCCGGCGGCGCCGTCGCCGCCGCGGAAGCCGGTCGCGCTCGCGAACAGCTCGCCGCCGATCACCGTCGCGCCGGGCGCCGCGAGGCCCGCGCCCGCCACCTGGTTCGTGGCGATCTCGACGAACGCATCGCCGCCGTCGCCGCCGTTCACCGTGCAGTGGTCGAGGTGAACCTGCGAGTTGACCGAGGAGAGGCCGGTGCCGGCGGGGCCGCCGCCGTAGCTCGAGTTGAACCCGTCGGTGCCGTCGAGCACGCATTCGGTGAACGAGACGGCCGCCGACTGCGCCACGTCGGCCGCGATCTGCGGCGAGTGCATCTCGCAGTGATCGAATCGCACCGACCCGGCGTTGTTGCGCAGCACGAGCTGCACGAGCGTCAGTCCACGGATGGCGACCGACTTCCCGGCCGGCACGTTCTTCACCTCGTTGGCGGTGAGGACGCCGAACATCGAGGTGGTGCAGGTGACGAACGCGCCCGCGTCGGCGGTGAGCGTGAGCGCCTTCCCGTCGATCGAGAACGCGGGGTAGTAGCCGGTGCGAATCAGCAGGATGTCGCCGTCGGAGGCCGCGTTCACCGCGTCCGCAACCGATGTGAAGTTCGCGCCCGGACCGTTCGCTTGATCGACGACGAGAACTCCGGCGCGCGCGGTCGCCGCGAGGAGCATCGTGAACAGCGGGACGCACGCGATCTTCGAGAAGTTCATGCGAGGTCTCCGAGGCGGCAGCGGCGCGCACGATATTGCGCGACCCGGAACACGAGAACCCCGCCGGGACCGACGGTCGCGGCGGGGTTCGAACGGTCGCTTTCGGTCAGTCGATCACTGTGCCGTGAGCGAAAGCGTCCAGCTCACCAGCGTGCCGGTGTCCGCTGCGGCCGAGTCGACCACCTTCAACTTCCAGCCACCCGCGATCGACTTGCCGGTGAACGCCGAGAGCGCCTGCGCCGGCGCCGTGAGGTCCGGGTATTCGGTGATCACGTTGTCGGTCGAGCCGCCAGTCTTGTTGTGCAGGATCACCGTCGTGTTGTCGGGCGCGATCAACGACACGGTCAAGTCGCCCTTGAACGTGTGCGTGATGTTCACGCTCACCTTCACGTCCGCGACCGTGCCCGTCTGCGTGTAGGTCGCCGTGCTGGTCACGCCCGTCGCGTTGTTGTCGGGGATCGCGAGGCCGGCCGACGTCGCCTTCTCGCCGTTGAACGTGATCTTCCACGAGTTCAGCGTGCCGGTGTCGACCGCCGCGAGGTCGGCGACCTTCAGCTTCCACGCGCCGGCGGTGTTCTTGCCGTTGAACGCCGAGAGCGCCTGCGCGGCCGCCGTCGCGATCGAGAACGTCGTCGTGACGTTGTCGGTCGAGCCGCCGGTCCGGTTGTGCAGGAGCACGGTCGTGTTGTCGGGGCCGATCAACGACACCGTGAGGTCGCCCTTGTAGGTGTGCGTGATCACCGTCGACACCGAGATCGACGAGATCGTCAGCGAGTCCGCGACGTTGATCGTGCTCGTCGTGCCCGTCGCGTTGTTGTCGGGGATCGCCGAGTTCGGCGCGGCGCTGAACGTCTTCACCGGGTTGCCGCCGCCGCCGGTCGGGTTGATCGTGAGCGAGACGCCCGCGTTGTGCGAGAGCGCGCCCGACGTCCCGTTGATCGTGAGGCCGGTCGTCCCGGTCGTCGCGCCCGCCGTCGACGTGACGGTGAGCGTCGAGCTCGCGCCCGCGGCCACCGGGTTCGGCGCGAACGAGTAGGTCACGCCGCTGATCGCCGGCGTCGCGGACAACGTGATGTTGCCGGCGAAGCCGTTCAGCGCGGCCGTGTTCACCGTGAAGTTCGTCGAGCCGCCTTGCGTGATCGTCTGCGACGCGGGCGTCGCCGAGATCGAGAAGTCGGGCGAGGGCGCGCCCGCGTTGCCGTTGTAGACGAGGGGCGCGAAGTCCTGGTCGGTCGTGTCCGCGTTGCCGGGGACGCCGTCGCCCGAGATGTTCGCCGCGGTCACCGTGACCGTGAACGAGCCGCTCGTGCCGGCCGGGAGGTAAACGCTTTCGACGTTGTTGCGCGTGTCAGCGGCGCCGCCGGTGATCGAGTTGGCGCCGGAGAAGACGTTGCCGAGGTAGGTCGTGCCGTTCACCGTCACCGTGAGGTTGAGGTCGTTCACGAACGCGTTGCCCGTCGTCGGGCCGGGCGCGTCGGTCCACGCGAGCGTGACGCGGAACGGCTTGCTGGTGTCGGCGACACTGCCGGTGACCGTATGGGTCGCGCCGGTCGCGCCGAGCACCTGCGACTGATCGACGCGGATGCGCGCCGCGGAATCGAACGTGCGGCCGAGGTTCACGCTGCCCATGCCCTGGTTGTTCGAGGGGAGCGTGTCGTTCGCGCCGACGCCGTTCATGTAGTTCGTGCCGTTCATCAGCTCGGTCTTCACCATCGCGGGACTCGGCGTGCCGAGGCCGGTGAGGCCCCAGTACCGCCGCACGAGCGCCGCCGCGCCGGAGATCGCCGGCGTCGAGTGGCTGGTGCCCGACGACCACGCGTACAGCGTCTGTCCCGTCGGCCAGAACTGGTTGCACACTCCGGTGCCGTCGTATCCCGTCGCGAGCGACGCGGCGCCTTCGATGTGCGTGCCCGGCGCCATGATCTCGGGCTTCTTGCGGCTGTCGGACGTCGGGCCGCGCGACGAGAACGAGATGATGTCCTGCGCGCTGTCCGCGCCGCTGTTCGCGACGCCGCAGCCATCGGTGCCCGTCATGCGGAAGTTCTCCTCCGCGCCGACCGTGATGATGTTCTTCGCGGTGCCGGGCGGGTGGACCGTCGACGCGCCCGAGCCGCTGTTGCCGGCGGCGAACACGATCGTCAGCTCCTGGTTGCCCGCGGTGCCGGACGCTGCGTCGCGCACGGCCTGATCGTGCGCCTGCGAGTCGGTGTTGTAGGTCGTGCCGCTCGTGAAGCCCCACGAGTTGCTCGAGATGCGCGCGCCCGCGTTGTAGGCGTTCTGCATGCGCGTGAGCGTCGGCTGGTTGAACACGCCGGCGCCGGCGTTCGAGAACACCTTGCTGTTGCCGACCTTCACCCAGGGCGCGATGCCGAGGCCGTAGTTGTATCCCGACGCGTCCTCGAAGGCGGAGCCGGTGAGCGCGTTGTACCCGCTGATGATCGACGCATTGATGTTGCCGTGGCCGGCTCTGCCGTCGGCGAGCGCGTCGCCCGAGTAGTTGAAGACGTACGCCACGCGGCTCGCGCCCGCGGCCTGTCCGTCGACCTTGAACTCCGAGTTGACGTTGACCGTGTCGCCCTTGTCGATGCCGTCATCGGTGACGTCGACGACGAAGTCGAACGGATCCTGCCCCGCGCCGGGGAAGCCCTTGCCGCCGAGCCACGCGAGGTAGCCGGCCCCGGTCGGCTGCGTGCCGGCCGCGTTCAGGTTGCCCGCCATGATCTGGCCCTGCGCCTCGTCGAGGAGCTTCGGCGTGAGCACCGGCTCGATCGCGAACACGTGGTGATCGCGCGCCAGCTCGAACATCACGTCGCCGTTCACGGTGAGCGCGACGTTCACGTAGCCGGCCACCGCGTTCGGCGCCGTCACGACTTCGATCGCGCGCGTCGCGAGCGATGCCGCGAACGCATCGGCTTCGGCGTCGGCGATCACTTGCACCGTCACCTTGTACACGCCGTCGCGCGATGCGAACGGCGGCCGCAGCTCGGGGCGTAGCTTCATCGCGGGCTCGTAGGGCGAGACCGCGAGCACGTACGGCTGCGTCGCGAACGTCGCGAGCTGCGCGAACGCGAGCGGGCCCGCGCTGACCGCGTACGCGTCGTTCGGCAAGTAAGAGATGACGTGCGCGCCCGTCGCGCGCAGCGCGTCGAGCCACGCGTCCTTCACCGGCCCGGTGAACTGCACGATGCGCAGGCGGCGCTGATCGTCCGCCGGCGGCGTCAGGTCGTCGCGCAGCGAGAGCGGCATCGTCGCGCGCATGCGCGCGGTCGCGGCGGGGTCGGCGCCGTCCTGCACGTAGCCGTTCACGTTCACCATCGAGAGCTCGTCGCGCACGTCGACGCCGGTCGACTGCAGCGCCTCGACCGCGGCGTGTCCGCCGAGTGCGGACTCGTCGATCACGACCATCGAGAACGATCCGTAGTCCTCGATCGCGACCGCGGCGTTCATGCTCGCGATCACGTTCATCGCCGGATGACCGGTCGGGATCATCGCGCGATGCATCCGGCCCGTGGAGATCACGTGCTCGGGCAAGGCCATGTTGACGACTGCTTGGTTCGGACTCAGTTGCGCTTCGAGCGACGCGCACGGCAGAAAGACGAGCGCGGCCAGAATCGCGGAGCGGCGGACGTGGGGCGACATCGGACTCTCTCTCCTTGAAGACCGTTGGGCAGGCGGGGACCGGGGGACTCGGATCGGCGCCGTGACTTCGACCGCCCGGGGCGTGGACTCCCGGGCGCTCCGTGAGAACCGGAGACGAAACGGCGTTCGCAAGACCGCACTCCCTGAACGTGCGCGGTGCCGAGCCGAAGACTGGCGGCGGAGGATAGCGAAGCGGGCGGAGACTTGGGAACGCACCGAAAACGCGAGGCGCGGGTCCGGCTCGAGCTACGGCTGCACGACGATCTCGAGCGCGTTCGAAGCGGAGACGCCGAGCGGCGCACATGGGTCCTGCCACAGGAACTGCACGTATCCCTTGGTGCCGATCGGGATGCCATTCAAGCTGGCGGGCCTCGAGAAGTATCCCTCGACGCCGCTCGTGACCGGCACGGCGACCAGCGCGAGCGGGTCGACGTAGAGCTGCGCGCCCATCACCGGGATCGGCGTCACGAGCTTGCCGAGCGAGACGGCGAGGATGCCGAAGCCGGACGTCGGCCCGGCGGTGCAGGTGATCTCGAACTTGTTGCCGGAGGTCGCGAAGGACGGCAGCGCGCTCACGCCGACCGAAACCGGCCCGCGGCAGCCGGCCGTCGAGCGCCCGAACTTCGTGACGCCGGTCGGCAAGAGGTCGAGGCGCGTGATGAACACCTTGCCGATCGCGAACGTGGTGTCGAATGTGCCGGGGGTCACCGGGAAGTCGGGCGAGTAGAGCTCGCCCGCGACGGTGGCGGCGCCGGTCGCGTCGATGCTGAGGCACTCGCGCGAGGGCGAGGCGTCATCCGACATCGAGCCGCCAAGGTAGGTGCCGTAGAGCCGCTTGCCGCCGGGATCGAACTTCTCGACGAACAGGTCATACCCGTTCCCGGCAAAGGTGGTGTCGAACGCACCGGGCGTTGCGATGGTGCCGGGCGACAGCGTGATCCCGAGCACGGTGACGCCGCCGGATGCGTCGAGCGCGAGGTTGCGGATCTCGTCGACGCCGGCGTCGCCGAAGAACGTCGACCAGACCACCGCGGAGCCATCCGAGGTGAGCCGAGTGATGAAGCCTTCCGCGCAGCCGGAGAAGCACGTCGGCAGGAACGAGCCGGGGGTCGTGGGAAAGTCGTGAGAGTTGGTGCTGCCGACGATCGTGGCGCGGCCGAGCGGGTCGACCTCGATCGCGCGGCCGTCGTCGGAGTCGAAGCCGGCGAGGTAGGTCGAGTAGATCAGCGAGCCGCCGGAAGGATCGAGGCGGGTCACGAAGGCGTCGTGCGGGCCGCGGAACGGATTCGACGGGGAGTTCGGTTGCAGCGAGCCGGGCGTGGTCGGGAAGTTGGTCGAGAACGTGAAGCCGGTGACGTAGACGCTGCCGTCGGGACCGAGCGCCGACGAGTTGATCACGTCCTGAGAGCTCGCGCCGAGAAAGGTGGAGTAGGCGAGCGCGCTCCCGGCCGCATTCAGCTTGAAGATGAAGCCATCATTGCCGCCGCTGTTGAACGTGGTGTCGAATGCTCCCGGTGTAGTGGGGAAGTCGCTCGAGTTGCTGGTGCCAGCCACAACGACCTCTCCCATAGGCGTTATTTCGACGTCCGAGGCGCTGCTTGCACCGAAGGCTCCCCAGATCGCGGTCGAATACTGGAGGGCATTTCCGATTGGAGACACGCACGCGACGGAGACCCCGGAATAGAGTCCATGTACCCCAGCCGAGTACGCCCCGGGTGTGATCGGGAAGTCACTCGATGCCGTCGTCCCGCCGACGATGATCGTTCCACTCGGGCTCAACGTCACGCCGTCAAGAAAGTCCGACGTGGAGCCGCCGAGGAACGTCGAGAACGCGAGGGCATTCCCGGACGCGTTCAGCTTGGTGATGAATCCGTCGCTCCAGTTTCCGATGAGCGCTGTGCGATACGCGCCCGGCGTCACTGGAAAGTCGATCGCGCCAGTTTGACCGACGAGGAGCACTGAGCCATCGGCGAGTGCGCGTGTGTTGCGGACTTGATTCGGTGGCCCGATGCCACTCGGCGCCGGCGTCAGTCCGCCGAGAAACGTCGACCACTCGAGGCCGGGGTCGATCACAAACGGTGCATCGGATTCGCCCGCATCGAGCACGAATCGGATCGTGTCCGGCGGATCGACCGCGACTCCGCACGCGATCGCAGTGCGTGCTCCGTCCGTGCCGACGCGAAACGCACGCGGCGCGTGTTGGATCAGCGGCCCGATCCCGGTGTCGATGCGCAGCGTTCCGTCGTCGGCCCCGACCACGCCATCCGCCCCCTCGATGTGCATCGCCACACAACTCAGGCTGCGTGGATCGTCGACGAGCAGGTCGTACGTGAAGCGGTCTTCGGAAAGGCGCAGCACGAGATCGACACCGGGATACAGCTCGCGCACCCGAACCTGCTCGAACCCAACGACGTCGCTCGCCCAATTCTCCGGGTCGTTGCCGACGAAGAAGTTGTGGTGCTGCGACAGTGGGACGACGCCTTCCGCGAGCGCGTCTTGATTCGCACCGTCGAACACGAGGCGCACGACGCAGCCGGACGGCTGGTGATCAGCAGACACGCCGTATTGATGCAGCGCGATCGCGCGAGGCTCGAGCCGCAGCGTCGTGTCGCCGTGCCGCGCGATGAAGCGGGCGGCTGTCGGCCATTGACCTTGATTCGGGACGAAGCCTTGGAGCAACTCGAGAGACGAAGTGTCGGAGAGGGCAGCGCTCGCGCAGATACAGACCGCAACGCCCGTCGCGATGCAAGCACTCCACCGATTCATCGCATCGCTCCGGTTGCGAGGATCGAGTTGTCACGCGGAATATGACACGCGAAGCACGATGGGGGGAACGCGAGATCGTTCATTGTAGGTGGGTCCAAGTGCCGACGCTTGGCACGCCATCGCTGCCGACCACGAAGAGCATGTAGTCGCCTCGGGGCGCGACCCATCGATCCTTTGGCGTTTCGACCGTGACCGTGTACGGATTCGAGCCGGTAATCCCTACGCCCAATCGCAGAGACACGAACCGCTGGCTCTCGTCGAAACCGTGCGTGACGGAACAGCTCTTGATCAAGTGCATCCGTTGGAACGTGATGCCGGGGCGGAACGCCACTGAGAACGTGGGTCCGTTTGTCGACTGGTTGTACGACCACGTCGTCGCGCTCATCCCCGACACGACCGGTCGCTGTCCGCGGAACATGTACCGCGGACTGTACACCTCGATCGAGTGCGGGTTGTCGACACCGCCAGCCGAGAAGATGCGCCCGTCGTCGAGCAGCCCCGCGACCGAGTGGTAGACGCGCGCGTGCTGCTGCCCCGCCTGCAGGAACCACGAGGTGCCCGCACTCGTGCCGAAGACTTCCGGAGGGTCGTAGCGCTCGACGCAGCCGTAGGCGTTTGCGTCGTCCTCGCCGCCGATCACGAACAGCGCGCCGTCCGCACCGATCACCGAGTTCAAGTGCTCGCGCGCGGTGTGCAGGTCGAGCGGCGAGGTGTCGAAGATCGCCCCCGGCACCGGATTCGTGATCTTGTCGACGGCGTTCACGACGGCGTCGACGCCGCCGACGCTGTCAGTGCCGCCGAGCACGTAGATCGTGTCCTGGATCTGATTCTGCGCATCGAACGTCACGAAGTGCGCCGGCGAACCCTCCTCGTGGCCGTGCGGATTCAGGCTCGAGTTCGACTGCCAGCGGTCCTTCGTCGCGCTGCTCGGACAGACCAGCAGGTCGAGGAAGTGGTTCGTCTGTTCTTCGGGGACCTGGACCACGGGGCTGCCCAGGCTCGTCGCCATGAAGAAGATCTGGCGCTTCAGGATCCTGTGTGGGTGACACGGCATTGTGAGGGGTAGAGGTCGAGG
>CAZBOK010000089.1:0-13533 GCA_964493525.1 uncultured Phycisphaeraceae bacterium
CGGGCATCTCGCGGTCGACCGCGGCGGCCAGGTCGCGCGCGATCGCCGTGAGCGTGGCGCGATCGGTCGCGTCGAACGCCGCGACGACGGCGGCGGTCTCGGCGTCGAGCGGGCGATCCGGTGACGCGGCGGTTCGTGGCGCGGTCAGGCGTCCGGCGAGCGTGGCGATCGTCCGCTCGACGTGGTCCGCCGGACCGAGGTGTTCCCGCCACGCGCGCGTCCGTGCCGCCGCGCGGTCGACGGCGGCGACGATCCGCGCGAGCGCGTCGCGGAACTCCGCGGGAAAGCGCGCGAGGTTCTGCGCCGAGCCCGGCAGGAGATCGAAGCCGACTTGGCCGAGTCGTCGCGGCGCGCGCAGCGGCAGGGTCGGGGTCGGATCGGGCGCGGCCGCCACCGTCGGTCCGGTCGGCTCGGGAACGCCGGCCCAGAGTTCGGTCGTCGCGCCGACCACGGTCGCGAGCGTCACGTCCGCTCCGGTGGTCGACTCGCACGCCGCGGCGACGCGCTGCCAGGTCGCGATCGGATCGCGCACGAGGTCGCCGACGACGGGAGTCGACGGATCGAGCGGCGCGAACTCGCGCGGCAGCGTGCGACGGATCAGCGGCGCGACGTCGATCTTGCCGCGGAGCAGCGGCCGCGGCGGAAGGTCGGAGTCGCGCGACCCGGTCCATCCGGCGACGCCGACGACGACGGCGATCGCGACGCCGGCGACGGCGATCCCGAGCCGGAATCGGGGAGCGTTCATGGGTCGAAGATCGGCACGAAGGCGCGCCGATCTCGAGCGCTCCCGCGCGCGGATCAACCCTCCCGGACCTTGACGTCCTTCGTCAGGTCGCGGAGCGCGCGCTGCGCGGTGTCGTGGAGGTCGGGGATGCCGTCGAACGCGTCGACCGCGGTCTGGTACAGGCCCGCCGCCTGGCCGAGGTTGCCGTCCTTGATGAACGGCGCGGCGCGGTCCTGGTAGCGCTGCCACTGCGTCGCGGCGTAATCGACGATCTGGCGCCGCAGGATGTCGGCCGCGGTGCGCGACGCGGTGTCGTTCGGGTTCGCGGCGACCCACGCGTCGATCGCCTTCACCGCGGCTCCGTACTGACTGCGATCCTTCTCGCGCGTCGCCTCGAACTCGGCGTCGTGCCACGTCGGCGGAGTGGTCGGCACGAGCGGCGTGTACTTCGCGATCAGGTCCTTCACGCGTGCGGCGTCGTCGTGCGTCGGGTTGGTCGCGACGAACTTCTCGCAACGCTTCAAGAAGTAGCGGACCGCGGCGGGATCGGGCTTCGTGTTCGGATCGGCGGTCGTGAGCCAGCGCGAGATGAAGGCGTCGATGTTCGCCACGTAGTCGCGGTGCGCGTCGGCGACGACCATCGTCTGCTTCTGCGTCTTGCGCATCGCCTCGATGTCCTTGATGCGCGCCTGCGCCTCCTCGTAGTTCACGGCGCCGTCGGTGATCGCGCGGTACGCGTCGAGCGCGGCGTCCCAGTTCTGGTTGCCTTCGGCCTTCTGCCCCTTCTCGAACTGGCGCGACGCGAGGTCGGCCTTCGCGCGGTTGTCCCAGATCACCCAGATCAACAGGAGGACGAGCAGCGTCCCGCTCATCGAGATCAGCGTCTTCTGCGCCTTCGTCAGCCCCTTCTGCGGGCGCTCGCGCCGGTTCACCTCGCCTTCGCGCTTCGTGCGCGTGCGTGTCGGAGCGGGCGGCGGCGGCGGCGAGACGAACTTGATGACCGTGTCGCCGATCGACACGAGGTCGCCGTCCTTCAACTCCGCCTGCTGCACCGCGGTGCCGTTCAGGAACGTGCCCGCGCCGCCGCCGAGGTGCACGAGGCGGAACGACCCGGCGACGTTCAGGATCTGGCACTCGCGGTCGCGCGCGACTTCGGACTGCACCCGAACGCCGCACTCCGGCGACTTGCCGATGAACACGAACTGCTCGACGAGGTCGAAGCGTTTGTCCTTGCCGCCTTGCGAAACGATCAGGTGGGACATCGATGTCTCCGTCGCCTGGGACGCGGGTGCGAAGTTCTACCGAGGCGGGGCGCGAGCGGGAACGGGACGACCCGGGGGTTCAGCCGTCTTCGCCGGCCTTCGTGTTGTCGGTGCCCCCGATGAAGTTCTGCGTCCAGAACCGTCCGACGAACGCAGCGCCCATTTCGCTGTGACGCGCATCGAGAAGGTTGCGGTGATGGCCGGACGATTCGCACCACGCCTGATGCGCCGCCATCGCTCCGCTGCTGATCGCGCAGTTCTCGCCCACTCCGTTCGGGGAGATTCCCTCGAGCTTGACCCGGTCCATCGGCGTCTTGCGCTCGGGCCGATCCTCCACGTGCTCCAGGCGACCGAGCGCGGACATCCACTTCGAGTGCCCGCGCGACGATTTCACGAGCTTGTCGTTCAGGCGCAGCGCCGCGCGCCCCATCATCATGCGGTAGAGGTTCGTGATCCTCACGTTCTCGATCTCTTCGTTGATCGCGTCGCCCTTGTACGCGGCGTTCTCTGCCATCACGACGACGTCGTGGTCGAGCTGCGCGCGCTCGGACAGCGTGGTCGCGACGTTGCGGATGTCGACGGACGGCGCGTCGTGCGGCAAGAGCGCGAGCTTCGCGAGGAGCGGCTCGTCCGGCACGACTCCGGGCGGCTCCGACGAAAGCAGCGCACCCTCGGCATCGAGCTGGTGCATCCCGCGCCGCAGCTTCGCGGAGAGCGCGACGCCGTGCTTCGGCGCTTCGCCGAACTCGTCGCCCCACACGTCGCGAACCGCTTGGACGAGGTCGTCCACCTCGTGCTGGACCTTCGGGTAGAGGTTCGCCCGGTCCGCCGACACTTCCGGAGGCCGGTAGGGATAGAAGTACTTCTTCTCGTCGAAGATCAGCGCGAGCGCCGCGGTGCGCTTCTCGTCGAGCTTCTGCTTGGTGAGTGCGAGCGCGTCGAGCATCGTCAGCTCGGGGAGCTGCTTCAGCGCGGCGATCTGCGCCGCGCGCCGCTTGAGCAGCACCGCTACCACCGCGTCGTGCGCGACCGGCATCAACGCGACGAGATCGTCGAGGCCCTGGCGGTATTGCTTGTCGTCGCCCTTGTCGAGGAGCTGCGCTGCCTTCGCGACGCCTTCGACGTTCTGCGACTGCTCGCGCTCGCGGAAGGTGAGCCAGCGGTCATCGACCCGGAAGAAGCCCCACTCGGGGATCTCCGGGAGATCGCGCAGGAACGCGACCGCGGAGTCGACGCCGGTCTTCAGCGTCGGATCCTTCTGCGCGATGGCCAACGCTGCGTCAGCGTCCGCGGTGAGTCCGTCGACGAGCGCGAAGTTCGCGAGCGCGAGCTGGTCCTCGGCGGTGAGCTTGCACTTGCGCGCGAGCGTCACGATCGTCGCCCCCGCGATCTCCGCGAGCGGCACTCCCTCCACCTGACCGGAGCCGGTCGACATCATCACCTCGCCGCCGGACGTGACGTTGCGCGCCGGGCCCGCGCGCTCGCCGGAGCGATCGGAGAACTGCACACCGTCGAGCATCGACGGGTTCGCCCGCACCTCGGTCGCGACGCGATCGAGCAGGCGCTGCGCCTGCGTCGAACGGTCGATGCGACGCTGCAGGCGATCGCGTTGGCCGGCGTCGAGATCGGCCGACAGCGCGGCCGCGAACAGCTTGCGCGCGCCGTCGAGATCGCCGCGGTGGAACAGCTCGTCGCCGGCCGCGATCGCCTTCGCGACCGCCGGATCGATCTTCGCGGCGGTGGGCTCGCTGTTCGGCGTCGCCCGCGCGGCGCCGTCGGCGGTGGGCCGATGCAGCACGGAGGGCGCGTTCGGCAGCTCGCCGTTCGGGAGCGTCGTCCCCATCTGCGCCTGCAGCTCGGTCTCGCGCGAGTCGAGCATGCGGAACGCGTCGCTGCCGCGGTAGCCGGTCATCTCGACCTCGTCGATCATCACGAGCGCGGCCATCGTGCGGTGCTTCGCGATGAGGTCGTCGACGCGCGCGAGGATGCGCTTCGCGTCTGCGATCGCACGCGCGTCGAGCACGGCGATCTCGTTGTCTCGGATGGCGCGGTCGATGTCGTTGTCGAGCTCGGAGAGCGCGCGCCACGCGGCGAGCGCGCCGGAGAAGTTCTTCTGATCCGCGAAGCCGTCGGTGCGCGCGCGCAGCGCGTCGAAGTCGGGCCGTTTCGGCGCGGCGGTCGCCGGCGCCGAGCGCGCGGGCGCGAGTTCCAGCCGGAGGTCGGCGATCTCGCCGCCGATCCGCGGGATCGACGCGAAACGACCGGCGAGGTCTTCGAGGCGCCGGCGTGCGTCGTCGGGAAGCGTCGCGCGGAGCGCGCGGACCGCTTCGAGGCCCTCACGCGCCTGACGGGCGTGGTCCTCGAGCTTCGCCAGCTCGGAGAGCTCGCGGTCGATCGTGCCGCGTTCGTCCGGCGCGTCGGCGCGGAGCGCTTCGAGGACGCGGCGTGCGTCGTCGTAGCGACCGGCGTCGCGCCAGGTCTCGGCGAGCGCAAACCGGTCGCGGAGGAACGTATCCTCGCCGCGGCGCGGCAGGAATCGCGGCGCGGCGATCGCGACGCCGAGCACGGCGCCGACCAGCACGACCGCGAGCACGAGGCGATGCATCGGTCGCGCGGCGCGCGGCCGCGAAGCCTCGAGCGGTTCGAGGACCTCGATCGGTTCGGCGTCGCCCGGGGCGGCCGACGGTGCGCGCGCGACGGCGGGACGCGGCGGCGGCGGCGCAACGGGACGCGCGGGAGCCGGCGCCGCGGGCGGCGTCGGACGCGCGGTCGCGGCCTTCGGATCGAGCGCGAACTCGATGACGAGCGCTCCGAGCTCGATGCGGTCGCCCGGTGCGAGCCGCTTCTGCGCGACGAACTCGCCGTTCACACGCGTGCCGTGGTCGGTGTGCAGATCGGCGAGCTTGAAACCGCCGGCGATCGGCTCGACGCGACAGTGATGCGAGGCGACGCGGTCGCCGGCGACGACGATGTCGTTGTCGGCCGCTGCTCCGAGCGAGACGGCCGCCGTCGACAACGCGATCTCGCGGCGCACTCCTCGCGCGGCGTCGGTGATCACCAGGCGGTACATCCGGTCTCGATCCTCCCGATCGGCCTCGGGCCACGCGCGCTTCATCGCGCGGCCGAACGGACCTCTTCGCTCAAGTGCTCGACCTGTATGACGCGTTCCCCGCCGAGCAACGCGAGGCAGCGCCGCATCTCGTTCTCCAGCTCGCGCACGTTCCCCGGCCAACGGTATGCGCACAACGCCTGTTCGGCAGCACCGGAGAACAGCGGCGCTTCGCGCCCCATCTCGGCGGCCACCTTCTGCAGGAACCAGCGCGCGAGCGCGGGGATGTCGTCGGCGCGGTCGCGCAGCGGCGGCAGCTCGATCGTGACGCCGTTCAACCGGTAGTAGAGGTCCTCGCGGAAGCGCCCCTGCGCGACGAGGTCCTTCAGTTGGCGGTTCGACGCCGACACGATCCGCACGTCGACGTGCACGGACGCGGTGCCGCCGACCGGGCGGATCTCGCCGTCCTGCAGCGCGCGCAGGAGCTTCTTCTGCATCCCGAGGCTCATGTCGCCGACTTCGTCGAGGAACAGCGTGCCCTTGTGCGCCGCTTCGAAGAGCCCTTTGCGCTCGCGGTCGGCGCCGGTGAACGCGCCGCGCTTGTATCCGAACAGCTCGCTCTCGAGCAGCGTCTCGGGGATCGCGGCGCAGTTCTCGGTCACGAACGGCTGGTCCCTGCGCGGCGAGTTGCGGTGGATCGCGCGCGCGATCAGCTCCTTACCGGTGCCGGACTCGCCCTGGATCAGGATCGCGATCGCGGATGCCGCGACGCGATCGACGACGGCGAACACCTGACGCAGCGGTTTCGAGTCGCCGATGATGTTCGCGTAGCGCGACCGATCGAGCGTCGACTCGCCCGGTTTCGCGGCGCCGTTCGTCGCGCGCGACGCATCGAGCGCGGTGTCGCAGCGGCGGCGCGCCGCCTCGAGGCCGAGCGATCCGTGCGCGCTCTTGATCGCCGCGAGCAGCACGTCGAGCTCGGCGAGCTTCGCGTCCAGTCCTTCCGTCATCGGGGCATGTCCTCGGTGCGCGTCATCGTGCCGCCTTGCGCAGGTTCGCGTACTCCAGCACGAGTCGCTTCTCGCCGAACTGGTCGAAATCGACCGTGACCTTCGCGCTGCGACCGAAACCGGACAGCGCGAGCACGCGGCCGACTCCAAAGTGCTGGTGGACGACGCGATCGCCTGCCTCGAACGGCGGCTCCGTGGAGTCGGCGTCGGGCTCGTACCACGACTCGTCGCGCGATTCCGCGACCGCGCCGGGCCAGCCGGTCGCACCGCGCTCGATCAGGTCGCCCGGAATCTCGGCGAGGAACCGGGACGGCGTTTCGAAGCCGCCGACGAAGCCGGTGCGACGGCGCGCGTACGACAGCGTGAGCCGACGCCGTGCGCGGGTGATCGCCACGTACAGCAGCCGGCGCTCCTCCTCGAGGTCTTCGTCGCTGATCAACGCGCGCGCGTGCGGAAGCAGTCCTTCTTCGAGCGCGACCACGTGGACGATCGGGAACTCGAGCCCCTTCGCGGAGTGGATCGTCATCATCGTGACGCGGTCGGCCGGGTCGCCGCGGTCTTCGCGCGAGCGCAGGAGCGTGGTCTCCGCGAGGAACTCGTCGAGCGATCCGTCGGGGCGCGCGAGGTCGAACTCGAACAACGCGCGGCGCAACTCCTCGACGTTCTCGAGGCGCTCCTCCGTGAGCGGGTCGGCGAGCTCCGCGAGGAAGGCGCGGTAGTTGGTCGCCTCGACGACGCGGTCGAAGATCGGCACGACCGGCGAGCGCGGCATCGAGAGCAGCTCGTGGAACAGCTCGGCGAACTGCTCGAGCCCGGCGCGCGCGCCGCCGCGCTGCTCCGCGTGGACGCTCGGGTCCATCACGACGTCGCGCAGCGAACGACCCTCCGCGGCCGCGCGCGCGATCAGACGCTCGACGGATCGGGCGCCGATGCCGCGCGACGGGACGTTCAGGATGCGCAGCAGGTCGATCGAGTCGTGCGGGTTCGAGATCACGCGCAGGTACGCGAGGAGATCCTTCACCTCACGGCGCTCATAGAACTCGACGGCGCCGATGATCTGGTACGGCAGGTTCGCGTCGCGCAGCTCGGACTCGAAGCTCCGCGAGCACGCGTTGGTGCGGTAGAGGATCGCGACGTCGCCCGGACGAGCTCCCTCGGCGATCGACGCGCGGATCGATTGCACGGTGCGGCGCGCTTCGTCCGCGTCGGAGTCGCCGATCACGAGCCGCAATTGCTCGCCGTCGCCGAGGTTCGAGTGGAGATCGCGCTCGACGCGCAGCTTGTTGTTCGCGATGACCGCGGTGGCCGCGCGCAGGATCCGGTTCGTCGAGCGGTAGTTCTCCTCGAGCTTCACCACGCGGGTGCCGGGGAAGTCGCGCTCGAACTCGAGGATGTTGCGGATGTCCGCGCCACGCCAGCGGTAGATCGACTGGTCGGGGTCGCCCGTGGCGCAGACCTCCGAGCACTCCGACGCGATGCAGCGCAGGAGCTCGTACTGGACGCGGTTCGTGTCCTGGTATTCGTCGACGAGGATCGCGTCGAACCGGCGGCGCCAGCGCTCGGCGGCGTCCGCGTCGTTCTTCAGCACGCCGAGCGACTTGACGAGCAGGTCGTCGAAGTCGACCGCGTGCGAGGCCGTGAGCGCGCGGTCGTAGCCGCGCCAGGCGCGATCGAACACGTCGTGCACCATCTCGTCCTCGGCCGGCGGCAGCTGAAGCGCGTTCTTCCGATCCGAGACGTACGAGAGGAAGTCGCGCGGCCGGTGCTCGGTGGAGCCGAGCCTCAGCTCCTTCAGCACCTCCTTCATCACGACGAGCTGATCCGACGCGTCGAGGATCGTGTAGTTCGGATCGATCCCGGCCGACGCGGCCTCCATGCGCAGGAGCCGCGCGCCGAGCGCGTGGAACGTGGAAATCCATTGCGGGCGCGTCGGCAGGATCTGCTGCACGCGCTCCTTCATCTCGTTCGCGGCCTTGTTCGTGAACGTGATCGCGAGGACTCGATGCGCGGGGATGCCGTCGCGGACGAGGAACGCGATGCGCCGGGTGATGACCCGAGTCTTGCCCGATCCGGCGCCAGCGACGACGAGGAGCGGCGTGCCGCGATGGGTCACGGCGGCGCGCTGCGCGTCGTTCAAGTCGCGGAGGGTCTCGTCCACTGCGTGTCGTCCGGTATCTTCGTCCCGCTCCCCGGCCGCGCGATCTTAGCGGGACGCTTCGACGCTCGCGCGGCGGGTTTCTCTCCGCCGGATCCGCCGGCGGCGCCGGCCGGAGATTCTCGATGATCCGTGGACTCGGGATCGATCTCGTCGACGTCGCCCGCCTCGGTCGCGCGATCGCTGCGCACGGCGACCGCTTCCTGACGCGCGTCTTCACGGCGGACGAGCTTGCGCACGCGGATCGCATCCGCGGCGACGCGCGGGCGATCCACCTCGCGGGGCGGTTCGCCGCGAAGGAGGCGGCGATGAAGGCGCTCGGCACCGGACTCGGCGGAGGAGTCCGCTTCGTCGATTTCGAGGTTCGAACGGACGACGGGACCGGCGCGCCGACGTTGCTGTTGCGCGCGGCGGCCGCACGACACGCCGCGCTGCGCGGCGCGGCGCGATCGCACCTGTCGATCAGTCATATCGGAACGCACGCAACCGCGGTCGTCGTGCTCGAGGGCGACGACGACGCGCACTTACCGAAGGGCTGAGTCGGGCCGTTCGTTCAGTGCGTGGCCTTCGGCGACGTGTCGATGAGGACCGTCGCGTCGGGCTTGACGCCGATCACCGCGGTGGCGGCGGGCATCGTCGTGTTGCCGCGCGGGACGATGACCTGGACCGCGAGGTTCTCGACGCCGAACGTCTCCGCCTTCGCGGCGAAGTCGTGCATCATCGCGGTGACGTCGATGCCGGCAGCCGGCATCGCGATCTGCTGCGCGAACATGACGCTCTCGAGTCCCGTGCGCGCAGAGTCGAGGGCGCCGACGATCAGGATGGCGTGATGCGCGGGAGCCTTCGGATCGCCGGTCAAGCGGACCGGCTGTTCGGTGCGGATGCGGAAGCGCCCCTGCAGCTCCGTATCGGCGTCGAGCGGGTGAACGCGCAGTTCGGTGCCGGGGAGCGGCTTCACGAGATCGATGGTCGCGTGGGTCACGTCCCGCAAGATCGGGCGGCCGTCCGACACGATTGCCGCGTTCGCGACGATGGCGCGCGCGCCGCCGTTGAACGGCTCGCTGGAAGCGACGAGCGTCAGGGTCGAGCCTGCGGTCGGGACCAGATAAATCGGATCCTGGGCCGCCGACACCGCGGAGGAACCTCCGCCGGTGCTGCCGGGGTTGTTCGGGAGGTTGAACGGGCTGTCGCTATCGCCGCCACCGCTGCCGAACGCGAACGGCGCACACAGGAGGAGCGCCGGGGCGACGAGCGACTTGAAGGATCGGGCCACGAACATCTTGAGGACCTCAACCATTCCTTCTTGGGCGGCCATTGGACTTACCCGCGAAACAGAACTGGGTAACGCTTCACCAACTCGTCGCGGAATTCGACACGCTGCGCCAGCAACCCGCGGAATTCCGAAGCGCGTTCGAGCGTGCGGCGCGCTTCCATGACCTTCGCGGGGAACTCGTCCACCAGTCGGCCGAAGAACTCCGTCGATCGATCGAACCGCTCGAGCTTCGCGTGGAACATCGCGAGGCTCACGAGGACGGTGAAGAACCGCGGATCGTCGTCCACGATCCCCGTCGACAGGATGTCGTCGAAGCAGCGGATCGCACGCTTGTAATCGCGCTGGTAGGCGTAGGCGTTCCCGAGCGCCTGCAGTGTCATGGCGCGAAGTGTCCGATCGAGTTCGGGTCGCTGGAGCAGCTTGCGATACTGCGCGATCGCGTCGAGCGGGCGATCGATCCGCTGGAAGTAGACACCGAGGTAGAGCCGGGCGGAGCAGTGCCCGGGCCGCAGCATCACGCATTCCTCGAGGAACCGGCGCGCGTTGTCGAGCGACGCGCGGCCGGATCGAGCGCCGAGTCGCGTCATGCGCGTCGCGCGGGCGCCGGAACGCGACCGGAACATTTCCCGAGCGCGGCGCAGATCGCGGCCGGCGTTGCGCGGACGACGGCCGGCCGTCTCCGCGACCCCCGACGATTCCTTCGCGAGCCGCTCGCCCTCGGCGCGCGCGCGCTCGATCGAGACGGCCTTGCGATGGATGAAGGTGACGAGCTGGGTGTCGTTCCCGGCGATGAAGTACGCCTTGCCGAGCTCGTACATCAGCTCCGCGAGCCGATCGACGTTCCCGGTCAACAGCGTCGACGAGAGGCCGGCGAAGAAGCCCGCCGCATCGAACGACTGGATCTCCCGCTCGACGTCGACGTCGGCGGCATCGGCTCCGTCCGACGAGCCACGTCCGCCGGCCGCGACCTGACGGTGCGCACGGATCGACTGCCGCAGCGCCTCGAGCGATCCACGGCACTCGTCGCAGAGCTCGAGATGCACCAGGAGGTTCTTCGAATCGGCCTGAGCGAGCTCGCGATCGACGAAGGCGTGGATCTGCTGCTCGAACTCAGCGCACGGCATGTAGTGGAGCTGCGGCGACCGTTCGGGGGTCATCGCTCACCTCCGGCGACCTGATCGATCGCCCGCAGGATCTTCTTCCGCGCCCGGCAGATCACCATCTTCAGGTTCTCGAGCTTGATGGCGAGCGTCACGGATGCGTCGCGATACCGAACGCCGTCGACTTCCACGAGGGTCAGCGCGCGCTTCTCGCGCTCGTTCAACGTGGTGTCGAACGCCTTCAGGTAGTTCGCCAGGAACAAGAGCCAGAGATGCCCGCACTCGCCGCGACTCTCCTCTTTCATGAGCGCGCCGAGCGGGCTCGGCTGCTGCTCGTCCTCGATCGACTCGGAGAACGAGTCCGTCGAGATCGTGTTCCCGTGCGCCCCCTTCAAGTGCTTGAGGATCGTGTTGCGGATGATCGAGTAGGACCAGTTCCGGAACGAGAACTCCTTCTCGTCGCGGAAGCGGTGCGGGTAGCGGAAGATCGACACGAAGACGTCCTGAAGGATGTCGTTCGAGTCGATGTGCGCGTTCAAGAAGCGCAGCTTCTTGACGATGACCACGAGGAACTCGCGGTAGTTCAGTTCATACAGCAGCGAGTAGGCTTCGAGGTTCCGATGGACGCGGAAGGTGTCCATCAAGCAGGTGTTCAGGTGCGCGAGCGAGAGCTCGCCGCTCTCGACGCGATCGAGGACCTTGAGGAGACGCTTCTCGTGTGTGTCGCGCGCGATCCGCTGGACCCGGCTACGGAGCTGCCCCGCGCCCAATGGGTTCGCGATCGCGGGAGCGCTCAAGAAGCCTCGAGTCTCGCTCATCGGTTCGACCATCTCCGGCCGACCCACTCGGAATCGTCAGTCCCAGTTCCGGCTTCGCGCGCGCGGCGTCCTCGCTCACCGTTGAAGCCGACCCTGACGAGGCGCGACTATAACCAATGCTCTCCGTCAGTAACCCGGCCCAGATCGCGTCGGATGAGCTTTTTTTTCACTCGATGGACGTTTCCGCAACGTGACTTATGAACTCGATCGGTGGAGTTGAAAGAAGCTTGCAGCGAATCCCCGACAACTCCCCGACGCGGCTGCTCCTCACGAACGCGACGTTCGTCACGATGAACGACGCGTTCGACGTGATCGACGGCGCGCTCCTCGTCGAGAACGGCGCGATCCGATCGCTGCATCCGCGCGGAACGACGCTGCCCGCTTGCGACGTCGCGCTCGATCTCGGCGGCCACGCCGTGCTGCCGGGCTTCGTGCAGAGTCACATCCATTGTTGTCAGACGTTGTTCCGCGGCGCAGCGGACGATCTGCCGCTGCTCGACTGGCTGATGCGCCGCATCTGGCCGCTCGAAGCGGCGCACGACGCGGCGTCGATCGCGGCGGCCGCGCGGCTCACGGCGCTCGAACTCCTGCTCGGAGGCACGACGGCGTTCCTCTCGATGGAAACGGTGCGTCACACCGACGTCTGCCTCACGACGCTCGCCGCGCTTCCCGTTCGCGCGCGGGTCGGCAAGTGCCTGATGGATCATTGCGACCACGCTCCCGACGGCTTGCGCGAGGAGCCGCGCGCCGCGCTCGCCGCGGCGATCGAGCTCGCGCACGCTTGGCCGGCGTCGGAGTCCGCGCGCGTCGCCGCGTGCCTCGCGCCGCGCTTCGCGGTCTCGTGCACCGACGGCCTCCTGCGCGACGTCGCGGCGGCCGCGGCGCAGCACGACCTCCTGGTGCACACGCACGGCGCGGAGCAGACGGCGGAGGTCGAGCTGGTCCGGCAGCGCTGCGGCAAGGGAAACGTGCGCCACCTCGCCGACGTCGACCTGCTCGGGCCGCGCTTGCGACTCGCGCATGCCGTCCACCCTGATCCCGGGGAGCCGGAGCTTCTCGCGGAGACCGGCGCCCACGTGCTGCATTGTCCGTCGTCGAACCTGAAGCTCGGTTCGGGGATCGCGCCGATCGTGCGCTATCTCGGCCTCGGGATCCCGGTCTCGCTCGGCGCCGACGGCGCGGCGTGCAACAACAACCTCGACGCGCTGCGCGAAGCACGGCTCGCGGCGCTGCTGCAGAAAGCGTCCGCGGGGCCGGCCGCGCTCCCGGCCCGCGAGGCGCTCCGGATGATGGCGCGGGCCGGCGCCGCCGCGCTCGGGCTCGAGCGCGCGCTCGGCTCAATCGAGCCGGGGAAGCGCGCCGACCTCGTCGAGATCGCGCTCGATGGCCCGCACGTCGAACCGTGCGGCGACGTGGCATCGCGCGTGATCTATGCCGCTGATCGCTCGGACATCGTGCGGGTGTGGTTCGACGGGACGATCGTCGTCGAGCGCGGCGTGCCGACGTGGTGCGACCCCGCGGCCATCGTCGCGGATGCGCGGGCCCAACGCGATCGCCTGTTCTCTCGCGCGGGGATCGCGCGCTGAATCAGCGCAGGAGGTCGAGCAGCTCGACGACGCGCGCGACGCGCGTGACTCCGATCGTGGACGCCGCCGCCGCGCTCGCCGCCGGCACGACCGCGTGCGCGATCCGCGCGGCCTCGAGCTCGCGGAGCCGGTCGGCGGGCCGTCGCACCGGGCGCACTTCTCCCGCGAGGCCGACCTCGCCGAACACCGCGCACGACTCCACCACCGGCCGGTCGCGGAACGACGAGAGGATCGCGAGGCACACCGCGAGGTCGGCGCCCGGATCGGAGATTTCGAATCCGCCGGCGACGTTCACGTGGAGGTCCTGATCGGCGAGCGGTACGCCCGCGCGGCGCGTCAACACCGCCTGCAGCATCTGCGCCCGCGCCGGATCGAACCCGCTCGTCTTCGCGCGCGCGACGCCCGCGGCCGCCGGCGACGTCAACGCCTGGATCTCGACGAGGAACACGCGCGAGCCCTCGAGCGTCGCCGCGACGACGGTCCCGGGGAGTCCCTGCGCGGCGCCGAGGAACACGCGCTCGGGGCGATCGACCGCCGACAGCCCGCGCTCCCCCAT
>CAZBOK010000090.1:0-13288 GCA_964493525.1 uncultured Phycisphaeraceae bacterium
GATCGCGGCGCCGTGTTCGCGCGCGGCGACCACCAGCCGCTGCACCAAGGCGGCGCTGACGAACGGCCGCGCCGCATCGTGGACCAGGAGGATCTCCGCCGCCGGATCCGCGGCGCGGACGCCGCGCTCGACGGAGTCGACCCGCTCCGCACCGCCCTCGACGACGATGCAGCGCGGCAGCCGCTCCGCGGCGAGCGCCGACTCGATCGTCGCTCGATCGTCCGCGTGCGCGACGACGACGATCTCGCCGATCTCCGGCGCGTGCGCGAGATGGCGCAGCGTCCGGACGAAGAGGGGGGCGCCGTGCAGATCGAGGAGGATCTTGTTCGCGCCCGCGCCGAAGCGGCGTCCGCGCCCGGCCGCGACGACGACGCAGCTCGCTCGTGGGTCCGGCGTCGATCGTGCGGCGCTCTGCATCGGGGCGCGGATTATAGTGCCGCCGCCATGCGCATCCTCGGCATCGATCCCGGCACTCGCGTGCTCGGGTACGGGATGATCGGCGCCGACGGCGCGCGGTCGGAGCTGATCGCCGCCGGCGTGGTGCGCGCGGACGCGCGGTCGCGGTTGCCCGACCGGCTGCTGTCGATCCGCGACGGGTTGCGCGCGCGCATCGCGGAGCTGCGACCGGATGCGATCGCCATCGAGCGCGCGTTCCACGGCAAGAACTCGGCGTCGTTGATCGCGCTCGGCGAAGGTCGCGGCGTCGCGCTCCTGTGCGCCGCCGAGTGCGGCGCGCCGATCTTCGAGTACACGCCCGCGGAGGTGAAGAAGGCCGTGAGCGGCCGCGGCGGCGCGCGGAAAGCGCAGATCGCGTCGATGGTGCGCGCGCTGCTCGGCGCGCCGCGCCTCGACGTCGCGACCGACGCGACGGACGCGCTCGCGATCGCGCTCTGCCACGCGCAACGGCGCGGCGTCCCGCGGCTCGTCGCGGAGCCGCTCGGCGAAGACGGGCCGAACGCGGAGTTGTTGCGGGCGCTGCTCGGGAGATCGCGCGGTCGTGCGCGGCGGGGCCGCGGGCGCTGACGGAGCGCGCGGAAAAAGAAGAAGCGCGCGACTCAGCGAGAGGCGCGCGCTTCGATGAAGGTCATCCGACCAAGGATTTCGGGAAAAGGGGAAGAAGAAGAAGGAATGGTGTTTTTACGTGTTGGCACACAACCCTGGCCGGATGAGTTTTCAAAGATCAGAAGGGACTGCTCGAACCGCGCCCGGATTTAACCACGCACCCGGAAGTGGTCAAGACGACCATTTTTTTTTCGATGCAAGCGCGTTCCGCGGTCGCTGCGAGGCAGGCTGCGCGTTGATTGACACCCGATCGACCCCTCGCCATCCTGTGCCGCCTCTCGGGATCGTGGCGGAGTAGCTCAGCCTGGTTAGAGCAGCGGTTTCATAAGCCGCGTGTCCCCGGTTCGAATCCGGGCTCCGCCACCACTTCGACTCCTCGAGACCAACGCGATTCACGCGATGGAGCGGGGCGATGAACGACGCATCCGTCGCAGCGAGCGGCAAGAACGGCGGCTCGATCGACGGCGCGCGACCGCCGGTCGGGGCCGACCCGCGCCGTGCTCCGGAGCGTTTGCTCGAGCCGCTGTCGACCTGGTCCCGGGTCCAGGAATCATGCGTCGCGCTCGCCGCGTTGATCCGCGACGTGGCCGGGATGCTCGACTTCCTCGACCTGCTGAACCTGGCGGGAAAGAGCCTGCTCCGCATCCCGGTGCGATGGCTGACTCTTCTCTTCCTCGTCACGCTTGGGCTGAAGACGCTCCAGAAGGATCCCGTCGACGACACGACGATGCGGAGCCTCACGCTCGCGTACGCGGCGATCTTCGTGTTCGGCGGCATCCTGCTCGTCTTCACCGCGCTGATGCTGCGCGGCAGCCGGCTCACTCAGGCGCAGGCGTTCCACCTCAACCTGACGGAAGTGCGCAAGCGCGCCGAGTACGGCCAGCTCGCGCGGGCTCTCTGGCGCCACGTCTACGCGGAGGAATCGCTCGTCCTGCTCTCCGCGGACGAGCGGCGGACGCGCGAGCGCGCGGTCCACCTGGTGATGAAGCGCCTGCACGAGGATCCGTTCCGCGGCGTGGCGCCGGTGCCGGGCGCTCCGCCCGGCGGCGAGACGATCGACCTGCGCGAGCTGGATGCATTCCGAGCGATCCGCGAGCAGGGCCTCTACTTCACGCGCCGCGGCTTCCTGTTCGTCGCGTCGCGCCTCCTGCGCCATCCGATCCCGCCGCACCTCTTCCGCTGGTTCTCCGGACTCGACTTCGCGCGCGTCGCCGATTACTTCGACGGCGGTTACTTCGACGTCACCGACGATCGGCTCGCTTACCAGTTCGCCGCGTCCCCGGCGTTGTCGCGCGCGCGACGGCACGCGCGCCTGCCGCCGCTCGTCCGTCTCCGCTACGCGATCGGCGCCGGCTTCCGCCGGCTGTGGTTCCTGCTCGTGTCGCGATCGTTCGCGGTGCAGGTGTCTCGCCACGTGCAGCGGCTCGAGCGCGCGGCGGCTCTCGAGTTCGGTCGCGATCCACTCGACGCGGACGGACGGTTCTTCAACGCGCTGCACCTCCTGTGGGCGACGCCCGAGTCGGATGGAGAAGTCGAGCGCGTGCTCGGCATCACGGGGCTCCAGCGGCTGAACGACGCGCGGCGCGCGCTGATCGTCAGCGTGTTCGGACGCAAAGCGCGCGCGGCATCACGGGCGATCGAGCGGATGTTCGGGCCCAACTGGATGTTCACGCACGAGGTGCGCAAGCGGTGCGACCCGGAGTACGTGCGGCGCCTCGACCGCCGGCACGTGAAGTCGTTCGCGTTCCTCGCGCTCTCCCGCGGCCGGTTGATCGCGGAGCAACGCGACGTTGCGGAGCGGGCGGAGGCGCTCGTGCGGTTCGCGGAGCTCGCGGCTCGCCACGCACCCGACGAGCTGCGAAAGGATCGCGAGGCGTGGCGCACGCTCGAGTCCGCATTCCTCTCCGACGCGGACGGGCTGCGCGGCGCGGCGGCGGCGCTCGCGAGCGGTGGTGCGGACGGCGCCGCACGCGCCGAGTTCGAGCGCCACTGCCGGCGCGCGATCGATCGCAAGGAAGCGATGACCCTGATGCTGCGCGAATTGCGGATTCATCATTTGCTCTGCCGCGAGCAGATCGTCAACTATCGGCGACAGGTCGCGGAGCTGACCGGTTCGACCGAACGAGCCGCGTGACGCCGGAGCTCCGGAAGAGAGGGACGCGATGTCGAAGATGCTGTACCGATTCCTCGGCGTGATCGACAACCTCACCGCGATCCGCCAGGCCGTGGCCGGTCGTGAGCACTACCTGATCCGCCCGTTCAACCAGGCGATCCTCATGTATCCGACGGCGGTGCTGAGCCTCTGGTCGTGGCTCGCCGTCGCGTTCATGAACTTCGATCGGGCCGCCGTCGGTCGCGTCTGGATGTGGGTGTTGTTCGCGAACCTCATGGTGTTGTTCTTCGACCTGCGCTTCGCGAAGTCCGTGATCATCGTCTTCGGGCTCGTCATCCTCGGGTTCATCCTGAACTCGTTCCACGTGCTCGGCGACGTGCTGCATTTCTTCGGGCACATCGAGCCCGAGATGAACGACGTCTTCTACCTGCTGATGGCCGTCATCTGGGCGGTGGTCTTCCTGTTCGTGTGGTTCGACCGCCGCTCCTACGTGATCGTCGTCGAGCCGAACCACGTCACGATTCACAACAAGTGGATCGGTGAAGCGCAGTCCTACCCGACCGAGAACATCACGATCACGAAGGAGATCGGCGACGCGGTCGAGCTGCTCCTCGGGTTCGGCACGATCAAGATCAACAACGTGAACAACGGACAGGTGATCCACGTCATTCCGCACGTCTTCCGCGTGACTGCCGCGCTCGACGCGATCTCCCGCGTGACCGCGCAGTTCCAGGTCGAGGAGCAACGGAAGCCGTGACTTGAAGGGATTCGGCTACTCGAGCGTCCGCGAGGCGAAGCAGGCGTCGGATCGGCGCCTCCGCCAATTCCTCACCCGTCAGGTCGCCGCGTACCACCCGCACTATCGCCGCGTGTTCGAGCGCGAGCGGATCGACGTCCGATCGATCCGCGGCGTGGCCGACCTCGCGCGCATCCCGTTCACGACGAAGCTCGATCTCCTCCCGTCGCCCGAGCAGCCCGAGCGTCATCGCGAGTTCGTGCTGCAGCCGACGCCGGAGCTGCTGCGCGAGTACCTGCCGCTCACCGCGAAGCTGCGCCTCGGAGTCGAGGCGCTCCTGCACGGTCGCGCCGCGGCGCGCACGCGCGTCGAGCGCGAGTACCGGCCGGTCTTCCTGACCTGGACGACGGGCCGCTCGTCGCGACCGATCCCGTTCCTGTATTCGCTGCACGACATCGAGCTGCTCAAGACGGCGGGCGAGCGGCTCATCGACGTGATGGACGTGCGCCCGGACGCGAAGACGATCAACCTGTTCCCGTACGCGCCGCACCTCGCGTTCTGGCAGGTGCAGTTCGCCGGCTTCGCGCACGGCGTGATGGTGGTGGGCACGGGCGGCGGGAAGATCATGGGCACCGAAGGCTGCGTGCAGATGATCGAGCGCATGCGCGCCGAGGTGGTCGTCGGCGTCCCCTCGTACGTCTACCACGTGCTCCGTCGAGCGGAGCGCGGCGGCGTGAAGTTCCCCGAGCTGAAGCGCGTCGTGCTCGGCGCCGAGCGCGTGCCCGACGGGATGAAGGAGAAGCTGCGCGAGACGATCGCGGCGTGCGGCGCGACCGACGTCGCGGTGTTCGGCACCTACGGGTTCACGGAAGCGCGCATGGCGTTCTCCGAGAGCCCGCACTCCGCGAGCGGCGGATACCACCTCTACCCGGATCTCGGCGTGTTCGAGATCGTCGACCCCGAGACCGGTGCCGTGCTTCCCGATGACGCGGACGGCGAGCTCGTGTACACGCCGCTCGACGGACGCGGCACCGTCGTCCTGCGCTACCGCACCGGCGACCTCGTGCGCGGCGGCATCCGCTACCAGCGCATCGACGCGCTCGGCGGGTTCCTGCCGGTGCTGTCGCCCGAGATCACGCGCGTCTCCAACATCCGCGAGATGAACCTGAAGAAGGTGAAGGGGACGCTCATCAACCTGAACGAGCTGTCGTCGGTCCTCTCGGGCGAGCACGAGGTGGAGGAGTGGCAGGTCGAAATCCGCAAGAAGGACGACGATCCTTACGAAGTCGACGAGCTGGCCGTGCTGGTCGCGGTGAAGGACGGCGCCGCGCGCGACGAGGCGGCGTTCAAGGAAGCGCTCGCGGCGAAGATCCAGCTCGCGTGCGAGATCCAGCCGAACGAGATCCGCGTGCTCCCGCTCGACGACCTCGTGGCGCGCATCGGTCTCGAGACCGAGATGAAGGAGAAGCGGATCGTCGACCGCCGCCCGAAGAAGTGACGGGCGGCGTGCGTCAGGGGTAGCCGACCTCGTCGTCGGGGAAATGCATCGCGCACTCGGCGAGGATGGAGCGGTCCATCGCGACCACGAGATCGAGGCGCGCCGCGAACAACGCCGCGCGCGGATTGGTCACGCCGCGTTCGAGCCACAAACCGTGCGCGCCGATCGCCCGCGCCGCCTCCGCCAACGGTTCGATCGCGAGCGTGGGGTCGCACACCACGACCGTCTCGGCCGGCTCGTCAAGCGCGCGGATCTCGTCGGCGCCGGCGACCCTCACGACGCGGTAGCCGAGCTCCGCGAGCCGGCGCGGCGCGTCCGGGTCCGCCAGGTCTCCGACGATCGCGAACGTGCGGCAGCCGCGCAGTAGATCGCGGATCGCGTCGTCGGACGCGAGGAACGTGCGCCAGGGCGGCAGGCGTTCGCCGTCGTCACCCGGGGCGCGCGCGCCGGTCACGGCTGGATCGTCAGGCTCGCGCGGTTCGTGAAGTGGCTGTGCAGATCGACCGGCGAGAGCGAACCGACGATCGCCTGGAAGTGCGCCGTGAACCCGATGAGGCCCGGGTCGGGCGGCACCGGAAGCTGGTAGGAGAAGCGGTCGGTCGGCGTCGGGAACGCGCCGGCGAAGAGTCCGAGCAGGTAGCCGTTCGGATCGAGCAGGAAGTTGCCGTACGGCGGCGCGGGAACGTTGCCCGTTCCGGAGCCGAGGAAGACGAGGTAGTTCTCGCCGACGTGGCCGTCGATCTCGAGCGTCGCGGTGTTGCCGATCGACGAGCTGCCGCCGAGCACGAGCGCCGGCAGGTAGAGGTATCCGTCGACGCGGGTCGTCGTGCCGTTGGTGACGACGACCGTGACGTCGACCGGGCCGGGGTCGTGCGGCGGCGCGGTGAACGTCACGATGTTGCTCGCGAAGAACGTCGCGCCCGGCACCGGGACGCCGTCGAGCGAGAGCGTGAGCGGGTCGCCGGTGTTGCCGAGGTTCGCGCCGCTCAGGAACACGAACGTGCCGCCGGTGTAGTCGCCGCGGTCAGGGAGGAGCTGCGTGATGCCGGGCGGCGGCCGAGCGATGATGCCGCTCGTCATCAGCGGATCGACGACGACGATGTTCTGCCAAGAGAGCGTGGCGATCGACATGTAGTACGCCTCGGCCGCGTCGTACCCCGCGAGGTAGCGGGCGAACAGGATGTCGGGGTGCGCGCACGCAGTGAGGAACGGCTCGTCGACGTAGCCGGACGCGCCGCACACGCCGAGGTGGACGAGGTCGGCGACCATCGACTGGCCGTAGCTCTGCCCGGCCTTCAAGAACGTGCGCCCGTTCGTGGAGACGTAGTCGGTCATGATCGCGCCCGCGGCGAACGTGCCGGGGTACACGGGCCCGGTGCCCGCGGGGATCTGGCCGTAGTAGGGCGGGCCCGCCGTGAACGCGTCGTTGCTGCCCCAGGACGCGTAGCCGAGGATGTTCGAGACGTTCGACATGAACTGCGACGTCGTGTTGAACACGGTGTTCGGGCCGAGACCGACGTTGTTCAGGTACGTGTTCGCGCTCGTCATCCACGTGTTGCCGGACGAGTAGCCGCCGGTCTTCGACGGGTCCTGATCGAGCAGCCACGTGCCGCTGGTCGCGGGAGAGAGGGCGCGCGTCATCAGCGCGAGGACGTCGCCCGGGATGCCGGTGCCCGCGTCGACGTTGTCCTCGAACCCGTCGAGCCGGCACACGAGGTAGCTCGGCGCCGCCATCGTGAACGCGGCGAAGGAGACGTTCTTGTTGAAGTAGGGGTTGTTCATCCAGCTCGCCTGGCCGTTGTCGCCGACGAGGTTCGTGAACAGGAGGCAGAGCTCGGAGTCGACCGACGCGTTGTTCGTCCCGGTCACGCGCAGCGGCACGTACTTGGTCAGGACGATGTAGAGGATCTGGTTCTGGAGCTGCGGCTGTTGGACCGAGAGGTAGTTCACGATCGGGTCGCGGATCAGCGTGTTGTATTGCGTGCGCGTGATCGACTCGGTCGTCGGCGTGCCGGCCGTGAGGTGGAAGACGTTCACCGCCGGGATCGCGCGAGCGCTCGCATACCACGCCCCGATCGACTGCGACACGGTGCTCGAGTCGTTCACGACGACCAGCACTTTGTCGGGGGTCGCGTTGGCGCGAGCGGCGGGAGACGCGAGGACAGCGAGGACGATCGGGAGGACGCAGGTCGCGATGGCGAGCGGTCGCATGATCCGGGCCCCGGTTGGTTCGAAGCGGCGCGGAGTGTAACAGGGTCGACCGACGCTTCCACGCGCGGGGGCGCGCGCGCCCCGCAATCGCGGGCAAACGTCGCCGCGCGCGATCCGTCTTGCGCGGGGTCGCGCCGCGAGCGACTCCGGAGGAGAGGCCCGATGTCACCGTCATGGATGAAGCGACTTGCGTGTTGTCTCGCGTTCACCGCGCTCGTGTCGCCGTCTCGAGCGACCGAGGCGGACTTGAAGACGTTCGACGCGGTTTGGAAGACGGTGCAGCAGCACTTCTACGACCGCGACCTGAACGGCACCGACTGGGACGGCGTGCGCGAGACTTATCGCCCGCTCGCCGCCGCCGCCGCCGATCCCGCCGAGTTCCGGTCGATCCTGCTCGAGATGCTCGCGACGCTGCACGCGTCGCACACGACGATCCTCGATGGCGAAGTCCACCGCGGGATGGTGGCCGAGCTGAACAACCACCGCACGCCGACGTTCGGGCTCCTGCTCGAGGAGACGCAGCTCGGCCGCTGGTTCGTTCGATCGCTGTACGAAGGGGGCCCGGCCGCGCGCGCGGGCCTGCGCGTGGGCGACCGCATCACCGCGCTCGACGGCGTCCCGATCGCGGAGAGCCCGCGGCTGCTCGACGCGGGGTACGACCCCGCGCTGCCCGGCCCGCGCCTCGGCTTCGTGTCGACCGGCGAAGGCGTGCTGCGCGTCGAGTTCCAGCCGCTGCCGCAGGCCGAGTCGCGCCAGGTCGTCGCCGTGGCGCCCGTCGAGATGAACGGCGTGGACGCCGCGAAGAACAGCGTCCGGATCGTCGAGCGGGACGGCAAGAAGATCGGGACGCTGCACCTCTGGTACTGCCAGCGCGGCGCCGCCGCGGTTCTCGAGGACGCGGTCACCGGTCCGCTGAAGGACTGCGACGCGCTCGTGCTCGACGTCCGCGGCCGCGGCGGTTACGCGGACGTCGTCGATTCCCTCGTCAGCGTGTTCACCGGCCGGCGCGGCTTCATGGATCGGCTCACCAAGAACCGCACTCCCCCGAAGTGGACCAAGCCGCTCGTCGTGCTGATCGACGGCCGGTCGCGGAGCGCGAAGGAGATCTTCGCGGATCGCGTCCGTCGCGAGCGACTCGGCACGCTGGTCGGGGAGCGCACGGAGGGCGCCGTGCTCGGCGCCGAGTTCCACGAGCTGCCCGACGGGTCGTGGCTCGAGCTCGCGGGAGTCGAGGTCCCGAGCGGAGGACGCAGCCTCGAGGGGAAGGGCGTGTTCCCGCACGTCGAGGTCGACTTCGTCGTGCCGTATGCGCGCGGGCGCGATGCGATCTTCGAGAAGGGCGTCGAGGTCGCCGCGGCCGCGGCGGAGGCGCGCCGGCATCCGAAAAAGCTGGTCGGCCCGTTCTGACTCGGGCCGCTCGCGTTCACGGCTCGAAGCGGTAGAAGCGCAGGATCTCGCCGCCGTCGCTCTCGATGACGTGGATCGGCTTGAGGTCGTTCTCGCACCAGCGCAGGAGATCCGCCGCGACGTTGTGGACGTACCGCAGCGTGAGCGGCGCCTCCATCACGTACACGACGTTCACCTTGGCCGACCACTCGGCGTGATTCCGGTTCGGATCGGCGAGGCCGCGATCGATCAGCGACTTCATGACGCCCTCGTCGCCGTTGAACGCGAGGTCTTCGCGCAGCCAGTTCTTCGCGACCGGCGCGACGATCCACGGCGCGACCGGCACGATCACCCACGCGTTCGGCTCCGCGTGCTCGTTCAGCCAGCGGATGCCTTCGCGATAGGACTGGCACCAGTAGTCGTTCGCATCGCGCAGGCCGCGCGCCTGCGCGCCGCCGAGTCCGCCGACGAGGTCGTTGTAGTAGGTGGTCTCGAACGGATGGCACCGCGCGATCGCGACGGATTCGGGCGCGAGGAACGCCGCCGCGAGCGCGCTCGTCGCGACGCCGCGCGCGAGCGGCGACGCGAGGAGCTTGCGGCGCCACGCGATCACCACCGCCGCGCCGTGCCCGGCGAGGATCCCGGTGACGACCAGCGACTCGAGGAAATGGCGCACGACGTTGAAGTACCGCATCCCCGGCATGCAGGGGCGCAGCGGCGGGATCACCAGCACCAGGAGGAGCAACGCGAGCGTGGTCGGCGCGAGGCGCCGTGACCGGACGATCGCGACGAGTCCGACCAACGCGAGCGCGAGCACCATCGGCGGCGTCGTGATCGCGAAGTTCTGCAGCGGCTCGAACGACCACGAATCGCGCACCACGTGCGTCGCCTCGACGGTGCGGTGGATCCAGTGGTCGGCGAGCCGCGGGAGCGGATCGACGAGGTATTGCGGCGCGCACACGAAGTACGCGGCGAGGACGAGCGGCACCGCGGAGACCCCGGCGAACACGAGCTGCCACGACGCTCGGTCGCGCCGAACCAGCGCGAGACCGCGCGCGACGACGAACACCAGGCCGAACAGGAGCAGCGGCCAGAGCGCGTTGATCTTCTGCGCGAGCCCGACGCCGGTCACGACGAGCGCGAGCACGACCGCGCGGCGTGAGCTCGTCTCGAGCGCGCGCGCGAACAGGAACAGCGCCCCGAAGAACAACGGCAGGGTCGGAGCATCCTTCACGTTGTTCATCGCCTCGCCGAGGAGCCGCGGCTGCAGCGCGATGCCGAGGACCGCCGCGAGCGCGCTCCAGTCGCCGAGCCGCCGCCGCACGAACGCGAACACGATCCACAGCAGCGCGACGAACGAGATCGGGCACACGAGGTGGTGGCCGTCGACGGCGTCGAGCCAGTGCAGGTGGCGCGAGAACGCCGCGCAGCCGAGCGCGGACAGCGTCGCGCCGAGCGGGTAGATCCAGCTCAGCGGATACACGCGCTTCCACGCGGGATGTCCCGGCTCGTCGGAATGCGGCGGCGGCTGCTCGAAGCGCAGGTGATCGCGGTCGAGCGTCGACCAGAAGGCGACGAAGTCTTCGCCGTACGGATACTCGCCCAGCACCGCGTCGAACGTCGGTCCGTAGCGCGGCAGCTCGTGCACCGCGAACGCGAGGAACGCGGCGATCACGACGCCCGCGAGGATCCCCGCCGCGCGCGCGGTCACCCGTCAGTTCTTCCGCAGCAGCAGATCGAGGCGCTGTTCCTGGCCTTCGACGATCGTGACGTTCTGCTTCGACCGCACCGAAGTCAGGATCATGTAGAAGGGGTTCGCCGCGTTCGGATCGTTCGGCGGAGGCTGCGCCGCGATCGAGTAGATGCCGGGGAGGACGTGGTGGAACTCGTAGCGGCCGTCGTTGCCGGCCTGCGTCTCCACCGATGCGCCGTCCGCCGCGAGCAGCGACACTTTCGCGTTCGCGATCGTGAGTCCGCCGGGATCGACGACGTTGCCGACCACGCTGCCGCCCTGGCTCAGGACGACCGCCGGGCACTGCGTGACCTGCCGGTTCTCGACCACGATGTCCTTCACGCTCGACGTCGTCCGCCCGGCGAGGCTCGCCTGCACCTGGTAGGTGCCGGGAGACAGGCTCGTGAACGTGAACGCGCCGCCTTCGTCGGAGCGCGTGGTCCCGAACTGGCTGCGTGCGCCGTGGATCAACTTCGCGAACGGGGCTTCGACCCACGCATTGTCGAGCAACCGCACCGTCGCGCCGGCGATCGCGGCTCCCGCGGCGTCGACGACGTGTCCGGAGATCGACCCGCCCTTGCCGAGCGGGACGCGGATCGCATGGACGTGCTCGCGGCCGACGGTGATCACCTCGCTGTATCCCGGCGCGTAGCCGTTCGCGAAGCCTTGAATCACGAACTTGCCGGGCGGCACGTCGTCGAGCGTGAAGGAACCGTCCTTGGTGCGTTGGAACTCCTGCATCTCGTGGATCGGTTCCGTCGGGTACCCCTGCTTCGATGCCATGAACAGGAGCAAGCCGAACGACTTCAGCGGCTCGTTCGTGTCCGCGTCGACGACGAACCCGGTGATCGCCACGTTCTGCTTCATCACCATCGCGACGTCGAGCGTGCCGCCGTCGATGTCGGTGACCACGCACGGGCTGTAGCCCTCGCGCTGTGCGCGCAGTCGGTACTTGCCCGGTCCGAGCCCGGCGGCGCGGAACGTCCCGTCCGACTGCGAGAGCACGGTCAGGATCAGGTGATTCGCGATCGCCTGCTCGCGCACTTCGATGCGCGCGCCGTCGATCGGCTGTGATGCCTCGTCGAGCACGCGGCCGGCGATCATCGAGCCCATCTCGAGCTGGAAGTCGACCTTCGCGGTCGCGCCCGCGGAATCGACGATGATGTTCAGCCGCTGGCCCTGCCGGTATTCCTTGGTCAGCGCGAGCACGTCGTAGACGCCCGGCGTGAGGTTCGAGAACTGGTAGATGCCGCGCTCATCGGTGAGGACGATCTTCGTCGGCGTCCGATCGATCAGCGGCCGCTCGTCGCCGCCCGTGGGCACGACGCGGACCTGCGCCCCTTCGATCGCGGCGCCGTCGACGCGCGACACAACGCCCTTGATCTCGGCGCCCGTCTTCAGCATGACGTCGCCGAGCTTGGTCTCGACGTCGGGCGGCAGCAGGATGCCCGGCATGTCGAGCGTCGCGTAGGCGCCGTGCTCGACGTGGAGCAGGTATCCCTTGCCGCCTTCGAGCTTCTCGAACCGGAACTTGCCGTCCTTTCCGGTCGTCATCGGCGGCCGCACGCGCCGCGCGGAACCGGGAGCGAGCGGATTTCCTCCGCGCCGGCGCAGCAGCGTCACGATCGCGTCGCGGACCGGGTTGCCGGCCGGAGACAACACCGTCCCGAAGACCGCCGTCCCCGCGCCGGCTTCGGGCTCGTCCTCGATCGGCGCCGGTGGCGGCGCTTCAAGCGGATCGAGCGGGAGCGTCCCGATGTCGACCGGCTCGACGTGGATCGGATGCGAGTCGTCCGTCTTCGGGATCGTGACGATCGGTTCGGAAGCGTCTTCGCTCCAGAGCGACCACACCGCGAACCCGGCGACGGCCGCGGCGAGTGCGAGAACGGCAAGGACGAGGTGGGGACGCTTCATTGCGGGGCGGACGAGTGTAGCAAGGGGTCGCGACTCGGGTTTTCGGCTGGCAGCGCGTTCCCTCTTGACCGCGTGCGAACAACGCGTACAAACTGCGCGGCTCGCGGCCCCTTAGTCTAGCCTGGTCCAGGACGGGTGGTTCTCAGCCATCAAACACGGGTTCAAATCCCGTAGGGGCTACCAATCAACGTGAGGCGCGGTCCGATTCGCTCGGGCCGCGCCTCTCTCGTTCCCCGGTCGGCGGCGGCGCGCGACGGAGGACCGTGCGCGCCGCGAGAACCGAGAGGACGACCGCGACGGCAAGAACCCCCCAGCCGATCGCGGGTCGCGCGCGCGCCACGACGAGCGCGGCCAGTCCCGCGACGGAGGTCAGTGCGGCCGCCGCGGCGGCGATGACGGCCGCACTCACTCCGGCGTGGCGCAGTCGCACGGCGACGTGATCGGGCGAGCCGCGCAGGATCGAGGCGCGCCGCGCCATGCGCACCAGCGTGACGAACGTGGCGTCGAACACCGGCACCGCCAGCACGAGCGCGGGAGCGAGCGCCGCCGGCAGCGCGCGCGACTCGCTCGCGAGCCGCGCCGTCAATGCACCGAGCAGGAATCCGATCGCCGACGTCCCCGCGTTCCCGAGATACA
>CAZBOK010000091.1:0-13257 GCA_964493525.1 uncultured Phycisphaeraceae bacterium
CGGAATCCGTCGTCGACGTGCGCGACTTCGATGGCGTGAACTGGCCGATCCTCGCCACGCTGAACGCGCCGGGCACCGACCTCGACGACGGCTTCGGGTACCACCTCGCGCTCGACGGCGACCGCGTGATCGCCGCGAGCCGCGAGCCATCGTTCGGCGGAATCGAGGGCGCGGTGCGCGTGTTCGAGCCGCGCGACGGCACGTGGCAGGAGACGGCGAAGCTGATCCCGGGCGGCGCGATCTCCGCCTACCTCGGCGGCGCGATCGATCTTCACGGCGATCGCATCATCGCGAGCGGGTCCGCGACGCCGCTCTTCGGCGCGGCGGTCCCGACGGTGTTCGTGTTCGATCGATTCGGATCGTTCTGGGTGCAGACCGCGATGGTCACGTCCGTCGACGGTCAATTCGGATTCGCCGTCGCGCTCGGCGACGACATGTTCTGCGCGACGAGCCCGACTTCGGTCGCATCGGGCGGCGCCGGGGCCGCGTCGATCTTCGGCCTCGAGAGCGGCCAGTGGCGCGAGCGCATGCGACTCTTGGCGAACGATCCGCAGGTCTGCCGCAACCTCGGCGAGAACGCGTCGCTCTCCGGCGATCGCGTCCTGCTCTCCGCGCGCGGCTCGCTCGACGCGCCGAACGGGTCGCCGGTCGGCGCGGCCTACATCATGAGCACGGTCCCGAATCCCGCGCCGGAGTACGGCACCGCGTGCCCGGGCTCGGGCGGGTTCCTGCCTACGCTCGCGCTGAAGCAGACGTTCGACGGCTGCTTCGCCGCGGGCAACGGCGTGTCCTTCGACGTCGCACACGCGCTCGGCGGGAGCACGTGCCTCCTCCTGCTCGGGCTCTCGACCGCGGCGATCCCGGTCGCGGGCGGATGCACGCTGCTCGTCACGCCGGAGCCGGCGAACCAGGCGTTCCCGCTCTTCGGCAGCGGCGCGGGCAACGGCGCGGTGTCGTTCAGCGCGACGATCCCGTCCGACTTCCCGTCCGTGTCGGTGTTCCTGCAGGCGTTCGTGATCGATCCGGGCGCGTTCGCGGGGTACTGCGCGACGAACGGCCTGCGGCTCACGGTGAAGTGACGCGCGCGGCGCGTCAGCGGTCGAGCAGCTCCGCGAGCGAGAGCAGCGCCATCGCGGTCGAGTAGCTCTTGCCGTAGCTGAAGCCGGCGTCGATGAACGAGCCGTCGACTTCCGGTAGCGCGCACAACTTCGCGAGGAGCGAGCGGCGCGCGTCCTTGCCGCGGTCGCCGAGCGCGCGCGCGACTTCTGCCGCGGGGAAGAAGTTGTGGAAGAAGAAGTACCCCGCGGTGTGGTCGAGCGACGGCACGTGGAAGTTCGTCTTGCGCGCGAGGTCCGCGGAGCGGTCGTACGACGCGTCGAACAGCTCGAGCGAGTGCGCGAGCTCCGCTTCATCGGCGCGGTGAAGCCGCCACAGCGCGTGGATGCAGAGCGGTTGCCGGTTGCCGGCGCCGAGCGACGTGCGCGTCACTTCCGGGTTGTCGATCAGGTAGCCGAACAGACCGAGCTCGCCGCCGCGCGTCTTCTCGAGCGCGGCCGCGGCGCCGGAGAGGACGTCCGCGTCGACCGCGACGCCGGCGTCACGCGCGTCGGCGAGGCACGCGAGCACCGCCGCGGTCGCGAACGTCGACGAGTAAGCGATGAAGTGGCGGAACGGCCCGCCGAGCGTCCGCTGCTGCGCCTCGAGCTCGTGGACCCAGCCCTTCATCGCGTCGAGGACGCGCTCGCGCCGCTCCCCCGAGAGATCCGGCAGCCGCCGCGCGAAATGGAAGAGCCGGTACCCGTCGGCGTAGACCCACGCGACTTCGTCGCCGCGCACGACCTTCGAATCGTCGAGCAGGTAGTCCTCGCCGCGGGCGAGCGCTGCGTCGGCCGCCGCCGGGTCGAGCGCGCGCCACGAGCGGATCGCCGCGCACGCGACGGCCGCGATCGACTTCTCGAGGTTCTCGTGCTTCAGGCCGCCGTCGGGTCCGCCGCCCCACCGCGGCCCCGGCCACGATCCGTTCGAGCGCTGCTCGAGCAGGAGGAAGTCGAGAGCGCGGCGCGCGACGTCGGCCGCGTCGTCCGGCGTGCGCCGCCAGCTCGTGTCGGTGCAGTTCTTCCCGCGCGGCGCGGCCGCGGGAAGCGCGCGCGGGTCGAGCATGCTGCGCGTGAGCGGACTCTCGCCGAGCCGCTCGTCGGCGCCCAGCTCCGCGCACGCCGCGGCCTTCGCGGCGAACAGCGTGTTCGGGAACTCGGCGAGCGTCTCGCGCCATGCCGCGCGCGCGTCGTCCTCGCGGCGCAGGAAGTAGAGCGCGACGCCGCGCCGGTAGCCGATCTCCGCGGCGCGTTCGCGCGGGACGTCCGGGGCGATCGGCGCGGCGAGCGCGGACTCGGCGTCCGCGAAGCGCCCGGCGGCGAGGCGCGCGCGGCCGCGCTCGAGCGGGTCGCGCGACTTCGCGTCGTCGTGAGATCCCGGCGTCGCCGGCTCGCCCGCGGCGTCGCGAAGGAACGCGGCGAGCCATTCGCCCGAGAACGTCGAGATGCGATCGGCGCGCGCCACGACCTCGCCGTCCGCGTCGAGCACGAGCACGCCCGGCTCGACGAACGCCGGCGCTTCGAGATGGAACCGCCGCGCCAGCGCTCCGCCGGCGGGGAGCTTGAGCGCGACGTAGCGCCGCCGCACGACGTCGATGACCTCCGGATCGGACAGCGGCCCGGTCGTCATGTATCGATCGAGGAGGTGCGGGAGGATCATGTGCTGGCCGACCGTCGCGGGCACGTACCAGAACAGGAGGCGCTGATCGCGGCGCGCTTCGTCGAGCAGGTCGTCGAGCGGCGGCGCCGCTTTGATCGCCGCGTCGATCCACTCCGCGCTGAACTTCGTGAAACCGCCCGCGCCGACCAGCTCCATCAACCGCAGCTCGGTGTTCGGCACCTCCGCGGCGTGGCGCCACGGGATCGCGCTCGCGCACGCGTTCCATGCGGGGGCCGGCGCGGCCGGTGCGGACGCGGCGCCGTCATCGGCTCCGAGGCGACCTGCGCAGAGGAGGACGAGAGCGAGCGACGACATCGATCGGACTCCGTGCATCGCGCGAGGGCGCGCGGGGATGCAGGAGATCGAGCGCAGGTTCGAACGCGCGCGGCGCGGGGCGAACCGACTCCGCCGCGCCGCGAGGCGACGGTGCGCGACCGCGGGGTGAAGCCGTCAGTGCTTCCCGTACTCGAGCGTCTTCCCCTTCCGTTGCGCGAGGATGTACGCCTCGAGGCCGCGCATGCGCGGGTCGTCCGCGTCGAGCTTCGTGCCGCGCACCGGGTGCTCGATGCACCAGTTGATCATGTCGCGCAGGAGCGCGACCTTGCCGAGCTGCGTCTGGTATTTCGGGTAGGTCTCGGGGTGCGTGTTCGAGCCGTCCGGGTGGCACATGTCGCACGACACCGCGATCGTGCTGCCGAGTTTCTTCGCGTCGTGGAAGACGTCGGCGCCGTCCTTCGCGAACTGGTAGGTCTCGCGCTCCCACGTCAGCACGTCGAGGTCGGTGACCGCGCGATAGGTGTTCACCTGCGACTGCCCGTCGCCGAGCAGGTTCTTGTTGTCGGCGGGCGGCACGACGCTGTGCGCTTCCTTGACCGCCGGGGTCTCGGGCGGCGCGGGATCCCACTTCGCGTTCGGGTTCTTCGCGAGCCATGCTGCCATCAACTGCGCGGACACGCGGGCGCCGTCTTCCGCCGTCGGCTCGCCGGCGAGCGCGAGCGTCGCGGTCGTCTGGTTGTCGCAGAGCCTGACGACGATCGGCGGAGCGGCCGCGCCGTCGCCGGACGCGCCGGCGCGAACCACCGTCGCGACGAGCGCGAGCGCGCCGCAGATCGAGACGCCGAGCAGGACGTTCTTCCGATGCATGGTTCCACTCCTTCGTTCGATCGCCCGCCGCGTGCGCGG
This sequence comes from uncultured Phycisphaeraceae bacterium, assembly GCA_964493525.1. Taxonomy (GTDB): domain Bacteria; phylum Planctomycetota; class B15-G4; order B15-G4; family JADJEK01; genus CAZBOK01. The sequence continues at coordinate 3,937 of CAZBOK010000091.1, forward strand.
CGAGCCGTCAGTAGCTCGATGCATTCGCCGCGAGCGGACGATCCTCGCGCCCGCCGGTCGCCATGTACTTGCGCGTGATCGTCACCGGGTTGCGGTTCCACAGCTCGTAGATCTTCTCGACCATGCCGTCCGACATCACGTCGACGCGGCCGTCGCCGAGGCCGTCCGCCACGTTGAACGGATCGGGGCGGTTCATCTGGATCGTCAGCTCGGGGAGTCCTTCCGGCGCATACGGCCACGGCCATGCGGTCGAGAGCATCCCGTGGAAGTGGATGTTGCCGATCTTGTTGGTCAGCAACTGATGCGTGTGGCCGTGCACCACCGTGACGTGCGCGAAGCGCTTCAGGATCGCCTGCACCTCGCTCGCGTCGTCGGTCCAGAAGTTCCACTTCTTGTAGTAGTGGTACAGCGGCGAGTGGGAGAACACGACGAGCGGCGTCGTGTCCGCATGCGGCTTCAGGTCGGCCTCGAGCCAGGCGCGCTGCTCCTCGCCGACGGTGAACGAGCTCTGCTGCTGGTTGTCGAGTCCGGCGACCGTCTGCATGCGCTGCTCGGGGGTGAGCCCGCGCGCGGTCCAGAAGTCCGCTTCGACAACGCTGTTCAGCACCACGAAGTGCACGCCCTTGTGGTCGAACGAGTAGCGGTCCGCGCCGAACAGGCTCTTCCACTTCTCGCCCATGTCGAGGTACCAGTCGTGCTCGCCGACCATCATCTTCACGGGCGCCTTCACCGACTTCAGGATCTGCGCGCCGAGGTCGAGCTCGACCGGCCGTCCGAGTTGCGCGAGATCGCCGCCGTAGAGGACGAAGTCCGGCTGCGGATCCATGCGGTTCACGTCGTCGACGGCGCGCAGGATCTGGTTCACGAACCGGTCGTTCACCGTTTTGTCGTAGAGGTGCGAGTCGGAGATGTAGGCGAAGCGGAACGGCGTGACGCCCGGCGCCTCGATCTTCACCGGCTGGAACGCGTGCGGCGCCGCCAGCGCTTTCGACGCGGTCGCGGCGAACGCGGCCGCTGACGCCTTGAGGAAGTCGCGGCGATCGAGATTCATCAGCCCGCGGAACAGGCGCTCGCGCTCTTCCATGTGACGGGTCTCGACGCTCTTCATCGCGGTCTCCTCACTTGCCCTTCGATTCGTTCGTCGGCGCTTCGAACCCGAGGCGCTCGCGCTTGGCGCGCGCGTCGTCGCGGAACGGACGCTGGTTGCGCGACAGCGCGCGCTGGCGGTCGAGCTCCTTGCGGTTCTCGGCGTCGAAGCGGCGATCGGTCAGCGTGAACAGGAACGCGACGAGGTCGTCGATCTCGCGCTCCTCGAGCGCGAGCGGCGTGATGCCGCCGTCGAGGTACGGGTTCGTCTCGCCGCCCTTGTTGTAGTGGTCGACGACGTCCCACAAGGTCTGCAGCGAGCCGTCGTGCATGTAAGGCGCCGTGAGCCCGACGTTGCGGAGCTGCGAGGAGCGGAACGCACCGACGTCGCAGTACTTCTTGGTGATCATGAAGCGGCCGAGCTCGGAGAAGTCGGTCGACAGCGCGAGTCGGTCGAGCGCCTGCTCCGAGTCGTTGCTGGCGAGAGCGGCGAGCGCCTGCGCGGCGAGCGCGCCGAACTTCACGTCGTGCGCCGACACGCCGATGTTGTGGAACTTCATGTCGCTGCCGATCGGGTTCGCCGGGTTCAGCGGATGGCACGTCGCGCAGCGCGCCTTGTTCTCGAACAGCTCGAGGCCGCGCTGTTCCGCCGCGGACAGCGCGCCGGTGTCGCCGCGGCGGAACGCGTCGAACGGGGCATCCATGAAGATCAGCGTGCGCTCGAACGCGGCGATCGCGTGGCCGAGGTCGGTGTAGTTGAGGTCGCGGCCGAACGCGGCGCGGAACAGCGGCGGGTAGTCCGGCGTCGCCGCCAGCCGCGCGACGACGGCGTCGCCGTTCGGGTTGCCCATCTCGATCGGGTTCAGGATCGGTTGGCGCGCCTGGTCGTCGAGCGTCGCGGCGCGGCCGTCGAGGAACTGCGGCACGAGCAGCGCCGCGTTCAGCGTGGTCGGCGCGTTGCGACGGCCGAGCTTGTCGTTGATCCCTTCCGACACGTTGCGCCGGTCGGTGAATCCGCGCGTCACGTCGTGGCAGGTCGCGCACGCGACGGTGTTGTCCGCGGAGAGGCGCGTGTCGAAGTAAAGCTTGCGGCCGAGCAGGACGCGCTCGGGCGTCGGCGTGCCCGGCTCCGGCACGAGCCACGCCCAGATCGATGCGTCGACGGAGCCGTGCGCGGATCCCGCGGGCGCCTTGCCGAGCAGCTCGTCGAGCCGCGCGCCCTGCGCCTCGAACGCGGCGGCTCCGTGCGGCGCGCCGCCGTCGCGAGGGTCGCCCGGGCCGGACGCGTGCACCACGGCGCACGCGCTGGCGACCAACGATCCGAGCACCACGAGGCGGGAGGAATTGCGGTGCATCACTTCGACCTCCGTCGCGGCCGACGCCGCTCTTCTCTCGAGGGCGGGGAAACTATCTGAGATATTGTCTCAGTCAAGTCGGAACTCGCCGGACGGGAGGACGCGGCGGGAGCGCGGTGCGTGTCGGTTATGATCCCGCGCCCCATCCGAGGGGCGTCGCCCAGGCCGCGGGCGGCGGCGAACCGACAGGAACACGGGATGAGCGCGCGCGACTGGAAGACCGCACTCGACGATGCGACCGAACGGTGCGAGAGCGCCGGGCGGCCGCTCACGGCGCAGCGCCGGGAAGTTTTGCGCGCCCTGTGCGACGCGGACGATCACCCGACCGCCGACGCGCTCCACGGACGCCTGGCGAAGCGCGGCTCCGACCTCTCCCGCGCGACGGTGTTCCGTAGCCTCGAGATGCTCGCCGACCTCGGCCTCGCGCGCCGCGTGAGCCACATCGGCGTCGGCGTCCGCTACGACGCGCGCATCGACCGCCACCACCACTTCCTCTGCCGCGTCTGCGCGTCGATCACCGACTTCGACGATGACACGTTCGACGGGATCGCGCCGCGCGTCCCGGGCCGCCACGCGACCGACTCCGTCCACGTCACGTGCGTGGGCGTCTGCGAGAAGTGCGCACGCAAGAAGCGGCGCGACGAATCGTGACCATCGCCCGGACGCTCGTCGCCGCGACGATCGCGTCCCTCGCCGCCGCCGGCTGCAGCGATCGCGCGGTTGCCGACGCCCGCACACGCCAAAACGTGATCGTCGTCGTGCTCGACGCGTTGCGCGCCGACGCGGTGTCGGCGCTCGGCTGCCCGCGTCCGACCACGCCGGAGCTCGATCGCTTCGCGACGGATCCCGACTCGGTCGTGTTCCGCCAGCATCACTCGACCGCGTCGTGGACCAAGCCGTCGACTGCGTCGCTGTTCACCGGACTGCATTCGTTCCAGCACGGCGTCGTCGAAGGCAACGTGAAGAAGGACGAGAACGGGAGCTGGGCGGAGACCACGACGCAGATCCTCGCGGACGAACACGTGACGCTGGGTGAACGGTTCCGCGACGCCGGCTACGCGACCCTCGGCATCGTGAAGAGCCGTCACCTCACCGCCGAATACGGCTTCGCGCAGGGCTTCGACGTCTGGCTCGGCCCCGACGCGCTGGAGCACGATGCGGAGCGCGTCGCCGGACTCCTCGAGCGGCTCGCCGGCATCGCACGCCCCTTCTTCGTCTACCTGCACCTGAGCGCCGCGCATTACCCGTATCGCCCCGACGATCGCGACGCCGCGTATCTCGCCACCCACGGCTTCGCGTACGACGAGGCGGCGCGACGCGCGGCGGGCGTCGACTTCACGACTGCCGACGTCGAGCCCGCGATCAACCAGAACAAGCTCGAGCTGACGCCCGACGACGTGCGCTTCCTGCGCCTCATCTATGAGGCGACGGTGCGCAAGATGGACGCCGAGTCGGTCGCCCCGCTCCTCGCGGGAATCGATCGCGCAGGCCTCGCCGACTCGACGCTCGTCGTGTTCACCGCGGACCACGGGGAAGAGCTGTACGACCACGGAGGCTATGGCCACGGACTCACCGTGCAGGAGGAGGTGCTGCACGTGCCGCTGATCGTGCGCTTCCCGCGCGGGCGTCGTCCCGCGGACCTCCCCGCGCAGGTCACGAGCCCGACCAGCACGATCGACCTGCACGCGACGCTCGTGAAGTTCGCGGGCCTCCCGCCCACCGCGGGCTTGCCGGCGGCCGATCTCTTCGCAGCCCGCGGGCGCGCGTTCACGTTCGCCGAGGCGCGCCAGCGTTGGGCGTTGATCGACGGCAGCCTGAAACTGGTGCACGGCGGGAAACGCGATCGCCTGTTCGACCTGCGGACCGACCCCGACGAGAAGAAGGACCTCGCCGCGTCGCGCGCCGACGATCTCGCGCGGCTGCGCACGCTCGGCGAGACGCTGCTCGCCACCACGCGCCACGGTTCGGCGCCGGTGATCGACGCCAAGCTCGACCCGCAGGCGATCCGCGACCTGAAGCAGCTCGGCTACATCAAGTGATCGCGGGCGCCCTCGCGGCGCGCACGGACGCTAGACTCGCGCCGCCGAACTGGAGCCGCGCCGCAGGAAAGCCGATCAGAGTCTCATCGCGGACGTCGCCCGCATCCCATGCGACCCGTGTTCGCCACTTCCCGATCGCGACGGTAGGAGCCCATGGCCTCGCGCGCCCGTTCCGGCCGATCCCGTCGCCGCACGTCCGCACGCACGCTGCTCCGCAACTACATCGCGGCGCTGTCGTGCATCGCGCTCGCGTGCGTGACGCCGCCGCGCCCCGGCGAGCCGGTGCCGCGCTGGAAGGACGAGATCTCGGTCTGCGGGGAACTGATCCACACCGGCACGCGCGTCGTCCTGTGGAACGATCCGCGCGGGTATGACGCCTACCGCGTCGAGCCGCGCTTCCCCGCCGAGATGACCGACGAAGACCGGGCCGCGTGGAAACCGCAGGCCTGCTACCACTCGATCCGCAACAACGTGTCGGACTCGCTGCGCGCGACGATCGCCGATCAGGGCTGGGAGCTCGACTGGCTGAAAGATCACGTCGACCAGTTCGTGCTCCACTTCGACGTGTGCGGCTGCTCGCGCCAGTGCTTCAAGGTGCTCCACGACGAGCGACATCTGTCGGTGCACTTCCTGCTCGACGTCGACGGCACGATCTACCAGACGCTCGACCTGAAGGAGCGCGCGTGGCACGCGACCGAAGCGAACGACCGCTCGATCGGCGTCGAGATCGCGCAGATCGGCGCGTACGAGTCGCCGAATGCGCCCGCGCTCAAGCAGTGGTACGCGATCGACGCGGCCGGCCCGAAGGTCGTGTTCCCGAACTGGATGAAGGAGACGTCGATCCTCACGCCCGGCTTCGTCGCGCGGCCGGCGCGCCACGAGCTCCTGTCCGGCCGCATCGGCGGGCAGATGCTCTACCAATACGACTTCACCGACGAGCAGTACCGCGCGCTCGCCAAGCTCACCGCGACGTTGACCCGCGTCTTCCCGAAGATCCGGCTCGACGTGCCGCGCAACGGCGACGGCTCGGTGGTGAACCGCGCGCTCTCCGCGCGCGAGTTCGACGCGTTCCGCGGCATCCTCGGCCACTACCACGTGACCGATCGGAAGAACGACCCCGGCCCCGCGTTCGACTGGGAGCGTCTGCTCGACGACGCGCGCGCCGCGATCGCGAAGGATGCGGGAGCCGACGCGCCGTCGCCGGTCGCCGCGGCGCGCGACGGGGAGATGCTCCCGCTGACGAAGTCGAGCCCGACCGCTCCGGCGACGAGCACGGCCGCGCCGCGAATCGACGGCACGCCGGCGCCGCGGAAGCCGTCGGCGACGCCGCGCACCACGCCGAAGCAGAAGGTCCCGCCGAAGTCGTCGAAGCGCCCCGCGAAGAAGTCGCGCGGCGGTTGACGCGCGCGCCTACTTGGTCTCGTCGTCCTCGAAGACGATCTCCTTCTCCTTGGTGATCTGCTTCATCATCTCGATGTACTTCGTGAGCGGGAACAGCCCGATCCCCGCGCGCAGCTTCTCGACGTTCGCGCGATCCTCGAGCGCGATCACGACGCCGACGCCGCCTTCGCGCTCGCCGAGCTGGCTGCCGTAACGCTGTTTCTCGCCGAGCCGGATCTGCGTGCGGTCCCACAGGAGCGCGAAGTTCTGCGCGTCGAGCTTCTTCGCCTTCACGTCCTTCTCGATCTCCGGCAACGCGGCGAGCATCAGCGGCAGATCGCCCGAGTGCTGCACGATGAGGAACGCGGACTTCGTGGCACGCTCGCCGAAGCGGTCGGCGTCGATCCAACCGATCTCCGCGACCAGCTCCTTCAGCCACTTGGTGTTGTCGGGATCGACGCGCTCCATCGCCTTCAGGTCCGGCTCCTTGCCGTTCGCGCCGCGCGCGTCCTGGTCTTCCTTCATGCGGCGCGCGAACTCGTCGGAGAGCGCGTCGAGTCGCGCGGAATCGATCGCGACGCGCGGGCCGAGCGCGAGCGGCTTCGGGTCGAGTTCCGCCGGCCGGTCGGCGGCGCGCTCGAGGATCCACGGCTTCCCGTACGCGGTGATCGTGAGCTTCCCGTCCTTCGTCGCGAGCGCCCACTTCTCCTGCTTGCCCCACACGTGGCGAACCACCGAGTCGTCGGTGTACGTCACGCGCGTGATCTCGAGCTCGCCGTGATCGATCACGCGGAGCTTGCCCGGAACGAGCTCGACGAAGCGCGTCGGCTCGTCGACGTCGTGCCAACAGCCGGCGAACGCGGCGGGCGGAGGACTCGGCGCGGCGGCGGGCTTCGCGCGATCGTCGACTGCAACCGCATTGAGGCAGAGCGAGAACAGGAGAACGAGACTCGACATGACGAACCTCGGCAGGCGCGGCGGCACGCGTCGGGAGGCAGGTTCTACCACCGCGCGCGCCGCGAAGGGCGGACGCCGTGTCGCGTGCTAACGTCCCGCCGATGCCTCCCGCTCCCCACGGCTACCGCGAATGGGCGCCGCACCCGACACTCGCCCCGTTCGTCGAGTGCATGTGGACGAAGGACGCGGTCCGCGGCGCGGGCGTCGGTCCGCACCGCGTGCTGCCGGATGGCTGCGTCGACTTCCTCGTCGAAGCGGATTCCGGGGCCGCGCGATTCGTCGGCGCGATGACGCGACCGGTCGACGCGCACCCGCGCGGCCGCATCGTCGCCGTGCGGTTCCGGCCCGGCGGCGCCGCGGCGCTGTTCGGGATCCCCGTCGACGCGTGGACCGACGCGGTGGCTCCGCTCGACCACTACTGGCGCGCGGCCGATCGCGTCGCCGATCGCGTCGCCTCGGCGCGCGACGTCGGGCTTGCGGCGCGCTCTCTCGAATTCGAGCTGCTCGCGCGGACGCCGCGGCCGACGACGAACGATCGTCTCGTGCTCGACGCCGCAGGCGCGATCGCGGCCGACCCGTCCGCGACGTCGATCGGCGCGCTCGCCGACTCGTTCGGCGTCTCGCGCCAGCACCTCACGCGCGAGTTCCGAGCGCGCGTCGGCTACGGTCCGAAGATGCTCGGCCGCGTGCTGCGGCTGCGAAAGCTCCTCGCGTCGATCGAACGCGCGCACGGCCGCGCGCGGACGAACTTCGCGGGACTCGCGCTCGCGCACGGTTACTGCGATCAAGCCCACCTCGCGAACGAAGTGCGGGCGCTCACCGGGCAACGCGCGACCGAGCTGCTCCGGGGCTCCGGTTCCATTCCTCCGAGACCGACGCCGGCGGATCGTGCAACCTCACGCGCATGAAGAAACTCACGCCGGTCCTCGTCGTCGACCAGATCGAACCGTGCCTCGCGTTCTGGGTCGATCGCCTCGCGTTCCAGAAGACGGCGGAGATCCCGCACGGGGATCGCCTCGGCTTCGTCATCCTCGTCCACGGCGCCGTCGAGTTGATGCTCCAGTCGCGCGCGAGCGTGCAGGACGACTTGCCGCCGCTCGCCGTCGGCCCGTATCGCACCTGCCTCTACATCGAAGTCGAGGATCTCGAACGCGTGAAGCGCGCGATCGCCGGGGTGCCGATCACCGTCGCGGAACGCACGACGTTCTACGGCGCGCGCGAGATCGGCGTGACCGACCCGGCGGGAAACGCGGTGATGTTCGCGCAGCACGTCGGCTGACGGAGCGTTTCGCGCGCGCGCGGATCTCTACCCTGACGCGATCCCGCCGAGGGGATCGGAGCCCGCGCACGACATGGAACCTCTCGCTCTCGTCATCGCGCTGTCGATCGGTCAGATCGAGGCGAAGCCCGCGCCGGCGTCCGCTCCGATGCCCCGTCTCGTTCGCGGCGTCACGTACCGAACGGTCGACGACGAAGCGCTGCAGCTCGACGTCTGCGTGCCCGCGGGAGACGGCCCGCATCCGCTGGTCGTGCTCGTGCACGGCGGCGCGTGGATGGCCGGCAAGCGCACCGACATGGACGGCTTCGGCGAGCCGCTCGCCCGGCGCGGCCTCGCGTGCGCGACGGTCTCGTATCGGCTCGCGCCCGCGCATCGATTCCCCGCGCAGATCGACGACTGCCGCTACGCGGTGCAGTTCTTGCGCGAGCACGCGGACGAATACCACATCGATTCAGGACGCATCGGCGCGCTCGGACTTTCCGCCGGCGGTCACCTCGTGTGCCTGCTCGGCGTGCAGGACGAGCGGCGGGATCCGAACGCGGACGACCCCGTGCTGCGGCAGTCGAGCCGGGTGCAATGCGTCGTGTCGTACTTCGGCCCGACGCTGATCGAGCGCGCGCCGACGCGAGGCGTCGACACGCAGGCGCCGCCCGAGCTGTTCGGGGACGCGCCGCCGGATTCGATCTTCACAGCGGCTTCGCCGCTCACGTTCGTGTCGCCCGACGATCCGCCGTTCCTCTTCGTTCACGGCGATCGCGACGACAACGTGCCGGTCGAGCACTCGATCTGGATGGACGACGCGCTGCGCAAGGTCGGCGTCGCGTCGGAGCGGATCCTCGTGAAGGGCGGAGGCCACGGCGACTTCTTCCGGACCGATCCGGAGGGCGCGTACTGGAAGCGCACCGAGGACTTCCTCGTCGAGCGACTGAAGGCCGGCGCGGAGCGTTGATCGGCGCACGATCCGACGGCTCGGAGACCGATTCGATGGAATCGCTCGCCCGCTACACGATGAAGACCGCGGCGGATCTCGCGGCGGCGAACCTGCACTCGGCGCACATCGCCGCGAGCGTCGAGCGCGAAGCGGCGACCGGACCGGCGCGCGTTCTCGTCGCATCAGAAGACCTCGACCGCGCGCGCGCCGTCGTCGTTCCGGCGACGACCGACGAGAGCCCGCTGCGCGCGCGGCGCCGACGATCGCTCGCGTTGATCTTCGCGGTGTTCGTCC
>CAZBOK010000092.1:0-13134 GCA_964493525.1 uncultured Phycisphaeraceae bacterium
TTCGTGTCGCGGCCGCCGCTCACCACCGCGGACACCGGCCCGCAGTAGGCGCCGACCGTGACCCACGAGACCCAGTTGTCGCCGTCACGGATCACCGTGCCGGCGAGCGATTTCATCTCCGGCAGGCTCGGATCGAGGAACGCCTTCGCGACCAGGCCGAGCGTGAGATGTCGTTCGGTCGCGTCGAGCTCGCGCGGGAAGACGCGGTAGACGTCGAAGATGGGAAGCACGCGCACCAGCGACAACGCGGCGCCGACGACGAGGACCACGACGCCGATCACGAGCGGTCGCGCGCTCTTCGCGCTCCACGCCTCCGCGAGCGCATCGATCCCCACGATCAACGGGAAGAACACGAACTGGTAGATCGCGCCGCACCAGATCAAGAGCGCGAACGCGAGCCCGGCCGGCAGGACGAACCGCAGGTCGGCGACCGCGCGCCGCCGCCAGAGGATCATCCACGGCAGGATCGCGAGACCGCACAGCCAGTTCGGCAACCCGCCCGCGAGGTACCAGGGGAAGATCGCCGAGCCGTAGAACATGAGCGGCGGGACGAGGCGCGGCGCGCCGCGCAGGCCGAACCATCCGGCGAGGCACCACGCGCCGAGCGCGCCGAGCACGAACAACGGGAGCAGCACGAGCTTGAACGCGGCGACCGTGCCGACCGCGAGGGCGAGCGGCGTGACCGGCGAGAGCAGCATCGACTCGGGCTGCGCGAACGACACCTGCCCGCCGCGGCGCCACGGATTCCAGAGCGGGAACTGGCCGTGGTCCTGCAGCGTGGCGCGCTCCGCCTCCGCCTGCCCCATCATCGCGTTCCAGTCCTTCGCGCCGAGTCGATCGAAGTGACGGAACGCGCCGGCCAGGAGGACGGCGCCGAGGAGGACGAAGGCGAGCAACGCCAAACCTGGTCGCTCGTCCGCGGTCGCGCGCTCCGAAGTCGACATCGGTCCAGTTCCGGCCGGGGAGCGCGCAGTGTAAGAGAGCGCTCCGGTGGAGCCGCAAGAGTACGACCGCGTCTATCGACACGAGACCAGCCACTTCTGGTATCGCGGCCTCCATGCGCGCGTGCTGCGAGCGGTCGAGCGGAGCGTTCGCGGCGATCGCGCGCCGCGTGTCCTCGACGCCGGCTGCGGGACCGGCGGACTGCTCGCGCGCATCGCGACGCGGTTCCCGGGAGCGCGCGGTTTCGGAGCGGACTTCGCCGACCGCGCGCTCGTGCTGGCGCGCAGCCGATCGACGCCGCGGCTGGTGCGCGCCGGCGTCGAGTCGCTGCCGTTCGCCGACGGCTCGTTCGACGTCGTGACATCGCTCGACGTGCTGTACCACCGCGCGGTGCAGGACGACCTTCATGCCGTCCGCGAGTTCGCGCGCGTGCTGCGACCGGGCGGCGCGCTGATCCTGAACCTGCCGGCGCACCCGTCGCTCGCCGGAAGCCACGACCGCATGATCCACGGCGCGCGTCGCTACCGGCGCTCCGACGTCGCCCGCCTCGCGCGCGCGGCCGGGCTCGAGATCGCGCGGCTGTCGTGGTTCAACTCGTTCCTGTTCCCGCCGATCGCACTCCTGCGGCTGGTGCGCCGCAACGCGCCCGCGGAGTCCGACGTCGGGGACGTGCCGCGCCCGCTGAACGCCGCGCTCGCCGCACTCCTCGCGCTCGAGGCCCGCGTCGCGGACGTGCTCCCGCTCCCGTTCGGCTTGTCCGTGTTCGCCGTTCTGCGGAAGCCGACGTCGGATTGAAGGGCCCTGCTACACTCCCGCGACGCGATGGAACGGCCCACCGAAGGCATCTCCGTCTTCTTCCCCGCATACAACGACTGGGGCACCATCGCGAGCCTCGTCGTGTTGTCCGCGGCCGTGCTGCGCGAGCTGACCGATGACTGGGAAATCATCGTCGTCAACGACGCGAGCCCGGACCACGTCGGGTTGATCCTCGCCGAGCTGCAGGCGCGCGAGCCGCGCTTGAAGGTCGTCACGCACGAGAAGAACCGCGGATACGGCGGCGCGCTCCGCTCCGGGTTCGCGGCCGCCACCAAGGACTGGGTTTTCTACACGGACGGCGACGCGCAGTACGACGTGCGCGAGCTGCGACTCCTGTGGGAGAACCGCGCCGGCGCGGACCTCGTGAACGGCTTCAAGATGTCGCGCTCCGATCCGCTGCACCGCAAGATCGTCGGCAACCTCTACCACTGGTTCGTGAAGGTCTGCTTCGGACTCCGCATCAAGGACGTCGACTGCGATTTCCGACTGATCCACCGGCGCGTGTTCGAGAAAGTCGAGCTGACGCGCGACACGGGGCTCATCTGCGTGGAGCTGGTCACGAAGATCGAGAAGAACGGTTATCGCGTGAGCCAGGTCGGCGTGCACCACTTCCATCGCATGCACGGCAAGAGCCAGTTCTTCAACTTCCCGCGCGTCGCGCGCACGCTGTGGGGCCTCGGGTTCCTGTGGTGGGAGCTGATCGTGCAGAAGCGCGTCGGCAAGCGCGCATGAGCGCGATCGATCTGAACGCGTCGTACGCCGGCGCCGATTGCCTCGTCACCGGAGGGCTCGGCTTCATCGGCAGCAACCTCGCGCGCCGGCTGGTCGCGCTCGGCGCGCGCGTGACTCTGCTCGACTCGATGATCGAGGGACACGGCGGCAACCGGTTCAACGTCGCCGGCATCGAGGACAGAGTCGCGATCAACATCGCCGACGTGCGCGACCGCGCCGCGATGGACCACTTGGTCCGCGGGCGGAAGTATCTCTTCAACCTCGCGGGCCAGGTGTCGCACATCGACAGCATGCGCGACCCGTTCACTGACCTCGAGGTGAACTGCCGCGCGCAGCTCTCGATCCTCGAGAGCTGCCGGCACAACAACCGCGACGTGAAGGTCGTGTTCGCGAGTTCGCGACAGATCTACGGCCGGCCGCAGTACCTCCCGGTCGACGAGAAGCATCCGGTCGTCCCGGTCGACGTGAACGGCATCAACAAGATGGCGGGCGAGCGCTACCACCTCCTCTATCACGAAGTGCACGGCGTGCGCGCGACGTCGCTGCGACTGACCAACACCTACGGTCCGCGCCAGCTCGTGAAGCACGACCGGCAAGGCTTCATCGCGACGTTCGTGCGGCGCGCCGTCGAGGGCGGCGAGATCCGACTGTTCGGCGACGGCGCGCAGACGCGCGACCTCAATTTCGTCGACGACGTCGTCGACGCGTTCCTGCGCGCGGCGGCGAGCGATCGCGCGAACGGCCAGATCTACAACCTCGCGGGGGAATCCTCGGTGTCGCTGCGCAAGATCGCGGAGACGCTGGTCGCGATCGCGGGCAAGGGCTCGGTGACGACCGTGCCGTTCCCTCCCGATCGCGCGGCGATCGACATCGGTGCGTACCACGGGACCGCGGAGAAGATCGCGACCGAACTCGGCTGGCGGCCGACGACGCGGCTCGACGACGGTCTCGCGCGGACGGTGCGGTACTACGCCGAGCACCTGGAGCACTACCGGTGAGCGCGGGAGCGGAGCCGGGCGGGCCGCCGCGCCATCTCTTCCACGACGTCCGCCGGGCGTTCCTCGAGCATGAGGACGATCTCCTGGCCGCGATGCGCCGCGTGCTGCGCTCGAACCGCTACATCCTCGGCCCCGAGGTCGAAGGCTTCGAGCGCGAGTTCGCGTCGTTCGTCGGCGTGCCGCACGCGATCGGCGTCGCGAACGGGACCGACGCGCTCGCGCTCGCGCTGCGGGCGCTCGACGTCGGCCGGGGCGCGCGCGTCGCGATCCCGGCGCTCACCGCGATCCCGACCGCGATGGCGGTGACGATGGTCGGCGCGCGGCCGGTGTTCGTCGACGTCGACGACGCGACGCTCACGATGGATCCCGCGTCGCTCGAGCGCGCGCTCGCTCCCGACGTCCGCGCGGTGATCCCGGTGCATCTGTACGGCGCGGCGGCGGACGTCCCGCGCATCGCGGCGATCGCGGCGGCGCACGGCGTCCCGATGATCGAGGACTGCGCGCAATCGCAGGGCACGAAGATCGGCGGGATCGTCGCGGGCACGGTCGGCCGGCTCGCGTGCTTCAGCTTCTATCCGACCAAGAACCTCGGCACGCCCGGCGACGCCGGCGCGATCACGACCGCCGAACCCGCGCTCGCGGAGCGGCTGCGCCGGCTGCGGTTCTACGGGCAGGCAGCGGGGTACGACTGCGTCGAGGACGGCGTGAACTCGCGCCTCGACGAGCTGCACGCCGCGATCCTGCGCGTGCTGCTCCGTTTCCTGCCGGCCGCGAACCGGCGGCGCCGCGAGATCGCCGCGCGCTACCGCCGCGAGATCACGAACGCCGCCGTGCGGCTGCCGACCGAAGCGGAGGGCACGACGCACGTGTACCACCAGTTCGTCGTGCGCGTCGCCGACCGCGACGGATTCCGCGCGCACCTCGCCGCGCGCGGCGTCGAGACGATGATCCACTATCCGCGCGCGTTGCCGACGATGACCGGGCTCGCCACGGACGCCGCGCGGTCGCCCGCATGCCCGATCGCCGCGAAGGCGGCCGCGGAAGTCACGTCGCTGCCGGTGTATCCCGAGGCGCCCGACGCCACGATCGCGGCGACGATCGCCGCCGTGAACGACTGGCGGGCCTAGCCCGGTGCGGCCCGGGAAGGAGTTCGAGGCGACGCTCGGCGAGATCGTCGGCGACGGGTTCTGCAGCGCGCGGATCGGCGAGCGCGACGTCCGCGTCCGCGGCGGAGAGCCGGGCGACCGGGTGACCGCGCGCGTCGTCGAGCGCCGGCGCGGGCGGATCGACGCGGTGACGGTCGCGGTCCTCGCGCCCGGGCCCGATCGGGTCGCCGCGGCGTGCGCGCACTTCGGAACGTGCGGCGGATGCGCGCGACAGGACCTCGCGTACCCGGCGCAGTTGGCGGCGAAGCGCCGCCTCGTCGAGCGCGCGTTCGCGGAGCACGGCGTCGCGCTGGAAGCACCGGTGCCGCCCGTGATCGGCGCGGAGACGACGTTCGGACATCGCAACAAGATGGAGTGGTCGTTCGGCGCTCGGCGCTGGCTGACGCCCGCGGAGATCGCGTCGGGCGCGACGTTCGAGCGCGACTTCGCGCTCGGACTCCACGTGCGCGAGCGCCACGATCGCGTGCTCGACGTCACCGACTGCCGGCTGCAGCCGCCGCTCGCGATGCGGCTCCTCGCGACGACGCGGGCGCTCGCGCGCGAGCGCGGCGTCGCGGCGTGGGACAGCGAATCGCGCGCGGGAGTGCTGCGCCACCTCGTGCTCCGGATCGCCGCGCGCGAGTCCGACGCGCTCGCGATCCTGGTCACCACCGGGCTCGATGTCGGCGCGCTCGCCGATTTCGCGGCGCGCGTGCGTCGCGACGTGCCCGAGATCACGACGCTGATCCACGCGACCAACCGCGGCGTCGCGCAGGTGACGACGGCGGAGTCGCAAGACGTCGTGTTCGGTTCCGGCGTGATGCACGAGCGGCTCGCCGGGGTGCGGTTCGAGATCGGCCCGTACTCGTTCTTCCAGACCAACACCGCGCAGGCGGAGCGGCTGTACGCCGTCGCCGCGGAGTTCGCGCGCCTCGCTCCCGAGCAGCTCGCGTTCGACCTGTTCTGCGGTCTCGGCGCGATCACGCTCTCGATCGCGCGGCACGTGCGCGAAGTGGTCGGCATCGAGATCGACGCGGCGGCGGTCGCGCTCGCGGAGAAGAACGCCGCGGCGAACGGCATCACGAACGCGCGGTTCCTCGCGGGCGACGCGCAAGTGGCGCTCGACGCGGCGCTCGCGCGATTCGGCCCACCGGACGTGATGATCGTCGACCCGCCGCGGGCCGGGATGCATCCGGCGCTCGTCGCGCGACTGAACGCGCTCGCGATCCCGCGGCTCGTCTACGTGAGCTGCAACCCGCGCACGCAGGCGCGCGACGTCGCGGCGCTCGCGGGTTACCGCGTGGTGCGCTCGCAGCCGGTCGACCTGTTCCCGCACACCGACCACGTCGAGAACGTCGCGGAGCTCGTGCGCCGCTGACGACTCGCCGCGTCGAGCGGCGCGATCACGGCAGTACGGTGAGCTGGACGCCGTTCGTGTTCGCGAAGCCGATCGGAACGCCCGGGTCGGCGACCATCGCCTGCACCATCACCGTCACCATGATCGGGACCGGCGGGATCACGGTCGGCAGGTTGAACGAGCCGTCGCCGGCGCCGCCCGCGCTGAGCGGCAGCGGACCGAGGACCGGCCCGACGAGCGGCGAGACGTTCAACGTGCAGCCACCGCCCATCGGCAGCGCGGCCTGACCGGTGCCGACGAACACGAACGCGAACGAGCCGCCGAGGCCCTTGCGGAGCGAGAGTGTCACCGCGCCGTTCGACTTCGGGCAGCCGGCCAGATCGAGGCGCGGAACGATCGCGCCCGAGCCGGGGCAACCCTGGCCGTACTTCGTGATCGTGCCGCAACCGGGGACGCTGCCCGCGTCGGCGGGATTGCTCCCGGCGTCGAGCTCGTCGCGGTCGAAGAAGCCGTCGAGGTCGCGGTCGATGCCGGCGCGCGTCTCGGTTCCCTTCGGCACCATCGTGAACGTGAGTTCGTTGCCCGGCGACGCGCCGTTCTTCAACTGCGCGGCGCTGCGGATCTCGGCGGCGCGATCCGACTGGAAGTTGTTCGCGCCGTCGTAGCGGTATCCGCGCGCGATGCCGGACTGCCGGCCCTTCACGATCAGCGCCACGGAGTTCGTGTTCGCCTCCGCGATCATCGAGTCGATGAGCGCGATCTGGCCCGGGTCCGGGCTCGATGAATCGACGAGCGTCGTCTGCCAGCCGACCGCGGCGTGCGAGTCGTGGCTCGCGGTGCCCGGCGGTTCGAGCAGGCTGCCGCCGTACGGCAGCTCGGAGCCCGAGAACGCGAGCACGAACGCCACGAGGTCGGCGATCTGCTGGTCGTTCGTCAGGTTGAACACCGGCTCCGCGACGAACGACGCGATCGTGTCGACCGAGCCGTCGTGCAGGTATCCGAAGCCCGACGTGTTGCTCGTCAACGTCGTGTCGAAGCCCGTCTTCAAGTAGGCGTTGCGGATCTGCGGGATCTTCATAGTGACGTTCGTGCTGCCGTCGCGCGACACGAGCGCGTGGTGACGCTCGCCGTTCGGACCGACGGGGAACGACTGGAACGCGACGCCGACGAGGCGCGAGTCGCTGCCGAGTCCGGTCTGCAGCGTGTGGCACGTCGAGCACGCGAGCGCGCCGGTGTCGAGCACGTTCGGCGGACGGTAGAGAGTCAGCCCGGTCTGCGCGTTGCCGAGCGGCAGCGGCGTTCCCTTCGCCGAGAAGCGTCCCGGCGAGCGCATGCCGGTGTCGACGCTCGTCGGCAGGTCGTTCGTGAACGTGCGGTACGGGTTCGGGCCGAAGTAGATCGTCGCGAGGAAGTCCTCGAACTCCTGCATCTCGGGAACCGTGAGCGAGACGTCGTCGCCCTGCAGCCCTTGGAACGCGGGGTTGAACTCCTCGATGCCCGCGCGGTCGCCGCGCCAGTGGAGCGGCTCCTGGCCGATGATGTCCTGCAGCGTCTGCGTGGTCATCGGGCCCTTCATCGGGTGCCACGGCTGGAACCCGGTGTTGAGGCCCGGCACGTTCATGCCGAGGTTCTGGCCGGCCGTCGACTTCTGCGTTCCCGTCGGATCGCCGAGGTCCCACGCGAGGCGATCCATGCGGGCGTCGACGTGGCACGAGCCGCACGCGATCTGGCCGAGGCCCGAGTTCTTGTGCGTGTCGTAGAGATGCTTGCGGCCGAGCTTGATCGCCGTCGGGCTTGGGTCGAAGAACGGCGCGGTGAACACCTCGGTCTCGGTCTGCGCGTTGATCACCGAGATCGATCCGGCGAACTTGTTCAGCACGTACACGCGGTTCAGCGTCGGATGGAAGGCGACGCCGGTCGGACCTTCGCCCACCGCGATCGTCGGCGCGAGCCCGGCGCGCGCACCGTTCTGGTCGATGACGATGACGTTGTTCGAACCCATGCCCGTGACGTAGGCCTTCGTTCCGGCCGCGTTCCACGCGATGCCGCGCGGGTCGCCGAGCGACTTGTCGCGCTCGCTCTGTGCGACGCTCGCCGTCGCATAGGTCAGGTGCGGGTTCAGGTCGGTGACCGCGAGCGTCGCGCCGGCGGCGTCGGTGCGCGCGATCTCGACGCGGAGGAACTTGCCCTTCAGCACGGGCTCGAAGCGGATCGAGTTGGTGCCGTCGGTGCCGACGACGGCGACCTGCCCGCTGACCGGGTTGACCGCGATCGCCATGCAGATGTTCATCAGTCGCGTCGCGTAGGACACCGCCAGCGTGTTCGCGTCGATGATCGCGATGTCACGGTCGGGAAGATCCCAACCCGTCGGGCGCCCCGACACGTTCGCGCTCGCGCCGGACACCAGCGGGCTCCAGTCGTGCGCGTTGTCGTCCATCCACTTCCCGAGCGCGTCCTTCTTCACGATCAGTCCGACCTTCGGCGGCGCGGGAAGCGCGCCGTTGATCGGCGGCGAGAACGCGGCGCCATTGTTCGGGGGTGGGTTCTGGCCGCCGTACGGCCCGCTCGGATCGCTGACCGCGTTCGGCGGAGTGCCGCCGCTCATCGTGCTGCCGCCGCCGAGGATCGTCGAGCCGTTCCCGGAGTTGAAGATCGCGGCGTAAACCTTCGAGCCGTCGGGCGAGACCGCGAGCGCGCGCGGATCTTCGGCGTCGATCGCGACGTCCGTCGGTGCGGCGGCGAGGTTCGCGAGGTCGAACACTTCGACCTGGTTCGCCTGCGAGCACGACACGAACGCGCGCGTCGGCGCTCCCGCGAACACCACGTCGCACGGCTCGTCGTGCGTGCGCAGCGTGCGGACGACGTTGCCG
This sequence comes from uncultured Phycisphaeraceae bacterium, assembly GCA_964493525.1. Taxonomy (GTDB): domain Bacteria; phylum Planctomycetota; class B15-G4; order B15-G4; family JADJEK01; genus CAZBOK01. The sequence continues at coordinate 8,861 of CAZBOK010000092.1, forward strand.
CTCGCGAGGTCGACGATGCTCACGTCATCGGAGACGTTGTTGACGACCCACGCCTCGACGTTCGATCGCGCGCGGACCGTGACGGGATCGACGCCGACCGGGATCGACGCGCGCTGCAGCAGTCCGTTCTGCAGCACGTCGAACACCTCGAGGCGATCGTCCGCGGTGTTGACCGCGAGCAGCGTGAGTCCGTCGGGCGTCAGCTCGAGCGGATGCACGTGCGGCGTCTCGAAGTTCACGAACGATTGCGCGCGCGCGGAGGGCGCGAGCGGCACCAGGAAGGCGACGATCGAAAACGACAGCGCGGCGCGGGGGATGCGCATCGGCTCTCTCCTCGGTGGAGGGACGGCGGGGGGCGAGGATTTTGGGGGTCGAACGACGGACGTCGAAAGCGCGGGAAGTGTACCGGGCGATTGCGGACTCCACTGCGTCCGCACGACTTGCGTCGGAACTCACAACTTGCCCACGCCCGCCGATCTCCTTGTGGATAAGAAATCTGACTCAAACTCCAGGAGATCAGGCACAATTTGTCGATGGAGAAGACTAAATTCACGGTCGCGAGTCACAAACCTCGGCAACCTTCGGCTTCGTCCACACCCCCTCCGGAGATCCTCCATGGACACCCCGTCTCCCCTGCGCGACTTCCTCGAGATCCCTTATGACCAGCTCGAGGAGATGAACCTCTCCGCGAAAGCAGCGCGCGCGGATCGCAAGGACGCGGGGAGCATCCAGGAGGAGCGGCTCCGCTACCTGACGGACGAGAAGCGCGTGAAGGCCGTGACCGTGTGCTTCACCGACCTCGAAGGCCGGCTGCACATGCTCGACTACGACAAGAAGTTCCTGCTGAAGAGCGCGGACAACCTGACGTTCGACGGCTCGTCGATCCGCGGCTTCTCGCAGCAGGCGGAGTCGGACCTGCGCCTCGCGATCGACTGGCCCGCGTTCTACTGGCTGCCGTCTGACGTGTTCGGCCCCGGCAAGGTGCTCGTGTTCGCCGAGGTGCACGAGCGCGACGGGCAGCCGTACCACTCCGACATGCGCTGCATGCTGAAGAAGTTCACCGACGAGCTGTTCGCGAAGGACGGAACGGTCTGCTACGCCGCGAACGAGATTGAAGGGTTCCTCTTCAAGGGCAAGGACGCCGAGCGCCACTACCACGAGACCGGCAAGTTCGAGTTCATCTCGACCGGCGGGTACTACCACTCGCTGCCCGGCGACCCGCTGCGGCGCTTCATCGACAAGGCCGCCGAAGCGCAGCGCGCGATGGGCTTCGCGAACGAGAAGGATCACCCCGAGGTCGCGCCGTCGCAGTTCGAGATGAACTACAGCTACACCGACGCGGTTGCCGCCGCGGACCAGGTGCAGCTCTACAAGCTCCTCTGCCGCCAGATCGCGCAGTCGATGGACATGACGGCGAGCTTCCTCCCGAAGCCGGTCGCCGGCATCAACGGCAACGGGATGCACACGAACATCTCGATCGCGCGCAAGGGCAAGAACGTCTTCTGGGACAAGAAGGGCGAGGACGGCCTCGCGGCGATCGGTTGGGACTTCATCGATCGGATCCTTTACAGCGCGAACGACATCTGCCTGATCCTGAACCCGAGCGTGAACGCGTATCGCCGCCTCGATCCGCACTTCGAGGCGCCGAACCAGATCAAGGCGTCGGCGATCAACCGCGGCGCAATGGTGCGCATCCCGCTCGGCAACGAGCGCTCGGCGCGCATCGAAGTGCGATCGGTCGGCCCCGACGCGAACCCGTACATGGTGATGTACACGCTGTTCAAGACCGGCGCGCAGGGCCCGCAGGATCCGGCCGACACCGAGACCAAGAAAACGCGCACGCGCTTCCTGCCGGACAACATCCAGGACGCGATCCGCAACTTCAAGGCGAGCGAGTACGTCTCGAAGTTCCTCGGTGAAGTGGTGCAGGCGAAGTTCGCGGAGCTGAAGCAGAGCGCCGCCGATCGCTGCCCGCGCGCGCTCGGCGCGCTGGTGAAGCCCGCCGAGGTGCAGTTCCACCACGAGGTGACGAACCAGTTCCTCTGGAACCAGTTCTGAGCGGATCGCGCTTCGGCACGACGGCCCGGCCGCGCGCGGTGTTCGCGCCCGGCCGGGCCGTCGTGTTTTCCGCTCAAGTCGTCGCAGCGACGGGGACGAAGGCTCGGGCGGACGGACCGGCGCGCAGCGCGTGACCGCCCGCCGGAACGGGCGACGCGCGCGAACGGGCACGGTCCGCGGGAGGCAGCGCATGAGAAGCCTGCATCCATCGCGTCGTTCGTCGATCTTCGTGCTCACGGCGCTCGTTGTGGTGCTGCCCGCCGCGGGCAACCCTCGGGTCCGCGAGCTGCCCCGCACCGCGCTCGCGCTGGCCCGGCGTGCATTCATGGCGGCCACCACGGAGAACGGGCCGATCAAGGCCGGCGATCCGCTGACTGCCTCGACCACGCCTGGCTTCGTCGCGCGGTTCGTGCCGGAGCCGGGGAAGTCGGAAGGGCTCATCATCGGGAAAGCGCTGCAGTCGCTCGATGCAGGCAGCGGCACGATCCTGGTGCAGGTCGGCGCTCACTGATCGGAGCAGATCTCGAACGGCCCCGCTCGCTCGCTCGACGAATCGCGGTGTTAGACTTCGCCGCCCACACGAGACCCGAGCCGCCTTTCGGGAGGCATCATGCTCCGTTCCTCGTCCGCGCTTGCCGCGCTCCTCTGCCTCGCTCTCGCTCCGCCGTCCTTGGGTCAAGCCTGCGGCACGGGTGAGACCCACTGGAAGAACGACACGCTGCCGGACGTGCCGTCCGGCGCGATCGCGATCTCCGTGATCCGCGGACTCTGCGACGGTGAAGCCTGCGCCGCGGTGTTCAACTATCCCGCGAACACGCCGGCGCAGAAGATCAACACGGTGCGCGTCGGGTTCGGCCACCAGGCCGGAGCAAACGGCGCCGTCGCGCTCGTCGACGTCGAGATCTACGACGGCATCTCGTGGAGCGGGAACAACCCGATTCTCGGACCGCTCGTCTACGACTCCGGCGCGATCGGCCTCGACTACCAGGTCACCACGACCGCCATCAACGAGATCGATCTCTCGGCGCAGAACATCGTCGTCAGTGGATCGCCGCTCAAGACCGGCTACGTCGTCGCGTTCCGCATGGGCTTCAACCCGAATGGAAGTTGCCCCGCCGGATACAACTCCGACTTCGTCACCGACTGGAGCGGCGCCGGCGCGCCGTGCTCGCCGACCAAAAAGAACCTCATCTATCTGCAGGGCATCGGTTGGCGCGACGCGGCGAACGCGAACATCGGCGGAATCCCGCTCTGCCCGCTCTACTACGCGGGCAACTGGGTGATCCGCGCCTGCACCGAGACCGCGAACGTCTGCCAGACCGACTTCGGCTTCGGCGGCCCGGGCGACTCGCACCTCACCGTCTGCGGCCAGACGCTCTCGACCGGTCACTCCGCGACGCTGCAGCTCACGAACGCGACGCCGAACACCGTCGGACTCGTGTTCGCTTCGATCTTCCAGAACCCGACGTTCGCTCCGCCGATCGGCGGCACGCTCGTCCCGATCCCGGTGATGCTCACCGTGAACCTCCCCATCGACGCCACCGGCAAGTTCACGTCGCCGGTCCCCGGCGGCGGTGGACCGTTCTCGATCTACGCGCAGTTCGTCACACCCGACCCGTCGCAGGTGCACGGGTACGAGGTCTCGAACTGCGTGAAGATGAGCATCCTGCCCTGACGAGTCGCAGGCGAAGCGTGCCGCGGTCCGCTCAAGCGTCCGCGGCGTGTTCCCGGACCGTCGTTCCCGCGAGCCGCCGCACCGCGGTCACGAGGGCGGTCATGTCGACGGGCTTCGAAAGGTGCGCCTGGTAGCCGGCGCGCAGCGCGCGCAGTCCGTCGTCGCTCCCCGCGAACGCCGTGAGTGCGATCGCCGGCACGCGCGCCATCGCTCCCGACCCCGCGCGAATCGTGGCGATCAGTTCGTAGCCGTCGCGCTCGGGCATCCCGATGTCGCTGATCACGACGCTCGGGCGCGTCCTCGCCAGGAGTCGCAGCGCGTCGCCCGCGGTCGATGCTTCGGTCACGTGAGCGCCGACGTCCGACAGCATCCGTCGCACGAGGTCGCGGCCGTCGGCCTCGTCGTCGACCACCAGGACCGAGACCCCCGCGAGCACGGCGCGCGGCAATCCGAACACGCCGGAATCGACGGGCCGCGGGACCGGCGCGAGTCGCTCCGCCGCGGGCACGGAGCGGGCCGGGAGCACGACCACGAACGTCGC